>NZ_JAGIXF010000140.1:0-10829 GCF_021483755.1 Burkholderia sp. WTPI3
GGGCGCGCTGGCCGGCCCGTCGCCGTCGGCGGCCAGCCCCGCGAGTTCGTGACCGATCAGCACGCCCGACAGGTAATCGGCCTGCTCGTGCGGCGCGAGCTCGCCGGCCAGCAACTGCGCGCGGCTGCCGAAGATCGTCGCGAGCAGCCCGGTCGCATGGCCGGCCTGCGCAGTGCGCACGCCACGCTCGAACGCCGCCTCGACGAACGCCGGCGCCGGCCGCATCGTGCGGCCGAGCAGGCTGTGCGTGCAGAGCAGCGCATACAGCTCGCCCGTCATGAAAGTCAGGAAGCGCTCGATCCGCGAGCCGCGCACCGCGACCCACTTCGAATGCGTGCCCGGCAAGCCGATCCAGCGCGTCGTAGCCGACGCATGTGCGGCGCCGCCCGCGTGCAGCGCGCCGACGATCTGCGTCTCTTCCCCGCGCATCACGTTCGCGAGCTCGCCGCGCTGGATCAGCCCGGGCACGATGTGCACGGCCGCGCCGCGCCGCGTGCGCACCGCATGCAGCGATGCGCCGAGCCGGTCCGCGTCGATCGGCACGTCCGCATACGGCGTATCGCGCCAGCCCTGCGCGCTGCCGACCATGCCGGCCGCGACGACCGGGAGCGCCGGCCACGCATCGAGCCACGCGCCGCACACGTCTTCGAACGCTCCATCGCATGCATCCGCGATCGCGATCTCCGCGCCGCCGATCTGCATGACGCCCTTAGGCGCGGCGCGCTCGTCGAGCACCGTCCGCGCGTCCGCCATCAGGTACGCGCGCAGCGACGTGGTGCCCCAGTCGAGCGCGATCAGGCGCGGCACGTCCGACGACTCTCGATGTCGCTTTCTTGCTGCATGCATAGGATTCCTCTATTTGACGTGTGCGATTTGCCGTGCGGTTCCGTATCGCTCAGAAGAGCGTCTCGATGCCCGCGTAGACGCCCGTCTGGCCATGCCCCGGCATCGGCGACGCCCCGAGTCCGTTACCGTTGCCGAGCCCCGGCGACTGCGGGTTCACGCCCAGGTTCGCATTCGCGCTGTTGAACACGTGCGCGGCGGTTGCATACAGGAACGTGCGCTTCGACAGGTCGTACATCGTGCCGAGGCCGATGATCGTCGAGCGCCCTTCGCCGCTGTGATCGGCGGTCCACTTGCCCGCATCGATCTTCATCGAGTAGACGGCGCCCTGCAGGTGCAGGAACGGCGTCGCGTCGTAGGTCACGCCGCCCCAGTAATAGTTCGCGGTGCGCGACAGGCCGGCCGGCGTGTCGGGCGCGCTGTAGCGCGTGTAGCCGAGCTGCACCAGCGCGGGGCCGAAGCGGTCGCGTACACCGATGAACGCTTCCTGCGACGCGGTGAACAGGTTGTCCTCGCGGCCGTACTGGTTGCGGATCTCGTTCCAGATCGCGCGCACTTCGAAATCGCCGTGCGTGTACGCGAGCGTTGCGCCGTCGGACAGGCCCGTCGCGTTTACGTTGCTCGTCGAGCCGCGCAGCCAGCCGTCCGAGCTGTTGCCGAGGTTCGCCTGCAACGCGAGCGAGAAGCCGCCGAACTTCGGTGACTCGTAGCGGATCCCGTTCGACAGCTTCGGCCCGTTGCGATACGACGTCAGCGACTCGACCGAATAGTTTTCCTCCAGCAGCGGATCGTACGACCAGATGTAGCTGTTGATGAACGATCCCTGCCCGAGCCGCAGGAAGCCGTAGCGCTCATTCTTCAGCCCGACCCATGCGCCGCGCTGGAACAGCACGCCGCCGCCGTAGTTGCCGTTCGCCGCGTTGATTGCCGATTCGAGCCAGAACACGGCCTGGTTGCCGCCGCCGAGATCCTCCTTGCCCGTGAGGCCGAGGATGCTCGTCCCCCAGTCGTTACCCTCCGAGAAGCGCGAGCCCGTCGCATGCGGGCCGTTCTGCACGCCGCTCAGGTACTGCACGTCGCCGCCGACCCGCCCCCATACCGTCACGCTCGATTCGGCCTGTGCCACGGCGGGCACCGCCAATGCGAGCGCCGCAATCCACCCATACTGTCGCATCAAGATCTCCTCCTTGTTTTCGTCTGAATTGGGAAAACGCTTTCCCATCATGGCAAAAAAATTTCGCGGCGGTTGTCCTGCGTCGTTTTCCGATAAACTTCGAACGGAATGCGCGCGTGCTATGCTCGCGAAATGGGAAAGCGCTTTCATTGTCGATGCGCGATGGCGCTTTTTCAAGAAAATTCTGGTCCTCCAAGGGATACTACCGAGTCCGGCCGCACGGCATGCATCCAGCACTGCCGCACGGTCGCACGGTCGCCGCCGTCGGCACACATGCTATGCTCGCCGGCAAAATGCACTGACACACACTTTCATCGTGGCCAAGATCAACGAAGTCGCCGCAGCAGCCGGCGTCTCCATCGGAACCGTCTCGAAGTTCATCAACAAGACGAAGCGCTTCTCGCCCGACGTCGAGCGCCGCATCGCCGAGGCGATCGCGCAGCTCGGTTACGAGTCGAACCCGCTCGCGCGCTCGATGGCGACCGGCCAGACGGGCGCCGTCGGCGTCGTGATCCAGGACATTCTCAACCCGTACTTCACCGCGATGGTCAAGGGCGTGAACCGGATCGCGCAACGCAACGATTTCGTCGTCCTGATCGTCGATGCCGACGAGAACCGCAAGGGCGAACGGCCGGCGTTGACCAAGCTGAGCCGGCGCGTCGACGGACTGATCCTGAACACCAGCATGCCCGACGACGACCTGCGCTGGACCGCAAGCCTCGGCAAGCCGGTTGTCGCGGTCGGCTCCGCGCCACGCGACGGCCTGCTCACGCTGTACTCCGACCCGACCCGCGCGGGCGAGATGCTCGGGCAGCACTTGCTGATGGAAAAGTATCAGCGCTTCGCGTACATCAGCCTGCCGAATGCGCGCGGCGACGCCGAGCGGCGCGGCGGCGCGGAGCAGGTGCTCGCGCGTGCCGGACTGCCGCTGCAGACCTTCAGCGTGCCGCGTGCGACCGTCGCCGACGGCGAGCGTGTATGCGCGTCGGTGATGTTGTCCGCCGATCCGCCGGACGCGGTGATCTGCTACAACGACATGATCGCAGCCGGCTTCATCAAGGAAGCGGAGCGGCTCGGCATCGCGATCCCGCACGACGTCGCCGTGTGCGGCTTCGATAACCTCGAACTCGGCAAGCTCACGTCGCCCACGCTGACGTCGATCGACACCGAAACCGAGCGCGCGGGCGAAGTCGCGATGACGATGCTGCTCGATGCACTCGCGGGCAAGTCGCCCGACCCGCATACGATGCTCGATGCGCGGCTCGTCGTGCGCGAATCCACGGTGCGGCCACGCGAACCGCGCCGCCGCTGACCCGCCGGCCTTGCGCACCTGATCAGCGCGGCACCGCCGCAACCGCATCGCCCAGCCACGCGCGCGACACGCAGTGCTGTTCGAGCCCGGCCACACCCGGCCGCGTCTCGAACAGGCTGCCCGCGAGCGGCCCGCGCAACAACCCGTCCGAGCTGACGTTGACCGATGCCGACGTGACGAACAACGTCGCGCGATCGGCGCCGCCGAACGCGACACTCGTCGGCCGCTGCACCGGCATCTCGACGACCGCGTCCAGCGTGCCGTCCGGCGCATAGCGATGCAGCCGCCAGCCGTCCCAGATCGCCGACCACACGCCGCCTTGCGCATCGACCGCGAGCCCGTCGGGCACACCGCGCGCATCGTCGAACGTCGCGAACGGCCGCACGTTCGACAGTTGCGCCGCGTCGACATCGAAGTCGTACGCGAAGATCGTGCGGCGCCCGGAGTCCGTCACGTACATCGTCGTGCCGTCCGGACTCCAGCCCATCCCGTTCGCGCACGCGAAGCCGGCCACCGCGACACGCGACGCGCGCGCGTGCTCGAAGCAATGCAGATCGCCGGGGCCGTCGCCGTCGTCGGCCATCGTGCCAACCCAGAAGCGTCCGCGCGCATCGACCGCGCCGTCGTTGTAGCGCAGCGACGGCCGCGCATGCCCGGCATCGGCCAGCCTCTCGAGCGCGCCGCACGCAGGGTCGAACAGGTGCAGGCCGCTTTTCAGCGCGACGAGCAACCGCCCGTCGGCGACGCTCGCGACGCACCCGGCCAGCTCCGGCAGCAGCCAGAAGCCCGTCTGGCCCTGGCCGGGCGTGTAGCGGTAGAGCGCGGTGCGCTTGATGTCGATCCAGTAGAGCGACGCCGAGCGTTCGCACCACAGCGGGCCCTCACCCAGGATCGCGTTCGCGCCCTGTACCAGTTTTACTGTCGTCATCGAATGTCTTGTTTATGCGTGACTTCGGCCGCCCGCCGAACGGCGGGCGGAACCTGCGGGCCGGCCGGACTCAGAGTGCGCGGCCCGCGTCGTCGAAAAAGTGCGCGTGCCGCATGTCGAAGTGCACGCCGACCGGCTGCCCCGCCGCGACCGTGTACGCGTCGCGGTTCTGCCGAACCGACAGCGGCCGGTCGTGGCCCGCGAGCTCGACATACACGATCGTCGCGTCGCCCAGATGCTCGGCATGCGTGACGCGACCGTCGAGCCCCGTGCCGGGCGCGCCGACGACGAGGTTCTCGGGCCGGATGCCGAGCTGCAACGCGCCCGACGGCCACGCGCGCGTGTCGTCCGGTGTCGCGGCGAGCGAGCCGCCCGGCACGTCGAAACGGATCGCATCGGCGCCGCCGTGTGCGTGGCACGGCAGGAAGTTCATCGACGGCGAGCCGAGGAACGACGCGACGAAATGATTGGCCGGCTGCTCGTACAGCGACAGCGGCGAACCGACCTGCTCGATGCGCCCGCCGTTGAACACCGCGATCCGGTCGCCGAGCGTCATCGCTTCCACCTGGTCATGCGTCACGTAGATCATCGTGCTGCCGAGCTCGCGATGCAGCCGCGCGAGTTCGAGCCGCATCCCGCCACGCAGCGCCGCGTCGAGGTTCGACAGCGGTTCGTCGAACAGGAACACACCCGGCTTGCGCACGATCGCGCGACCGATCGCAACGCGCTGCCGCTGGCCGCCCGACAGCGCCTTCGGCTTGCGGTCGAGCAGCGCGGACAGCCGCAGCGCTTCGGCCGCCTGCCCGACGCGCGTGCGTGTCTCGGCCGCGTCGACGCCGGCGAGCTTCAGGCCGAACGCCATGTTCTCGAACACCGTCATGTGCGGGTACAGCGCGTAGTTCTGGAACACCATCGCGAGCCCGCGCTTCGCGGCCGGCACGTCGTTGACGCGGCGGCCGTCGATCAGCAGGTCGCCCGACGTGATCTCCTCGAGCCCCGCCAGCATCCGCAGCATCGTCGACTTGCCGCAGCCCGACGGACCGACGAACACCATGAATTCGCCATCCTCGATATCGAGGCTGACATCCTTGATCACGTCCGCACCGTCGTCGTAGCGCTTGCGGATCTGTTTGAGCGTCACACTTGCCATGATTGCGTTTCTCCTCGTCCGTTCGTGCCGGTCACCATTCGGCGACCGAGCCATCCTCGCGGCGCCACACCGGATTGCGCCAGCGGTGCCCCGTCACGGCGGCGGCCCTTACCTTCTCCTCGTCGATCTCGACGCCGAGCCCCGGCGCATCCGGACGCTCGACGTAGCCCGCGTCGAACGCGAACGGGATGCCGCGCGTGTACGCATACATCGCGTTGTCGTCGTGATAGGCCACATTGGTCGACTGCTCCTGGATAAACGCATTCGGCGTGCAGAAATCGATCTGCAGCGACGCCGCGAGCGTGAGCGGGCCGAGCGGGCAATGCGGCGCGACGGCGACGTCGTACGCTTCGGCCATCGCCGCGATCTTGCGCAGTTCCCAGATGCCGCCCGCGTGGCTCACATCCGGCTGCACGATGTCGACGACGCCTTCTTGCAGCAACGCCTTGAACTGCCAGCGCGTGAAGAGCCGTTCGCCGGTCGCGAGCGGCACCGCGCAGTCGCGTGCGACCTCGCGCAGCGCATCGTTGTGTTCGGGCAGCAGCAATTCTTCGTAGAACATCGGGTCGAACGGCGCCAGCGCCTTCGCAAGCGCCTTCGCCACCGGGCGCCGCACGCGGCCGTGGAAGTCGATGCCGAGCCCGACCTCCTTGCCGATCGCGTCGCGTACCGTGCCGAAGCGGGCAACCGCGCGATCGATCGCCGCGGGCGACTCGATCCAGTCGGTCGCATTGACCACGCCCATCTTCAGTGCCGTATAACCCGCTTCGACGAGCTGCCGCGCATTCGCGGCCATCTCTTCGGGCGTGTCGCCCTTCACGTGCGCATAGACGCGCGCCTTGTCGCGCACCGGACCGCCGAGCAGGTCGTAGACGGGCACGCCGAGCGCGCGCGCCTTGATGTCCCACAGCGCCTGCTCGATGCCCGAGATCGCGCTCGAGAGGATCGGGCCGCCGCGATAGAAGCCGCCGCGATACATGACCTGGAACAGGTCCTCGATGTGCCGCGGGTCACGGCCGATCAGATAGTCGGCCAGTTCGTGAACGGCCGCGGCGGTCGTGGCCGCACGCCCTTCGACGATCGGCTCGCCCCAGCCGGCAAGCCCCTCGTCGGTGCTGACCTTCACGAACTGCCAGCGCGGCGCGACCGCGAATGTTTCGATTTCGGTGATCTTCATGTGGATGAACGTGTGCGGTTGAACAGCAGCGCCGACATGCCGTTGTCGGCGACGAGATCTGCGCCGGCGATGCCGATCGCCGCGTCCGACAGCAGGAACGCGGCGATCTGGCCGATATCGGCCGGCTCGTTGATGCGCTGCGCGGGGTGCAACGCACGATACGCGTCGAGCAGCGCGGGATCGCGCTCGAGCGCCGCACCGATCGGCGCGTTCAGCGTGAAGCCGGGGCTCAGCGTGTTCACGCGGATGCGCTGCGGCGCGAGGCTCGTCGCCATCGCGCGCGACATCGCGACGATGCCGCCCTTTGTCGCCGCATACATCTCGAAGCCCGGCACGCTTGCGCCCGCATGATTCGACGCGATGTTGACGATCGCGCCGCCGCCGGCGCGCGCGATGCGCGGCGCGGCGAGCTGCGTGCACTGGAACATCGAGCGCAGGTTGGTGCGGTACAGGCGGTCGCAGTCGTCGAGCGAGAATGCGTCGAACGGGCCGTGCAGCGTGATGCCAGCGTTGTTCACAAGCCCGTCGAGCCGGCCGTGATGCATATCGACTCGCTCGAACAGCGCGGCGACGCTCGCCGGGTCGGCCACGTCGGTTGCAACGAACAGCGTGTCGCGGCCGCCGAGCCGTTCGCGCACCGCGTCGGCGCGTGCGGCGTTCTTCTCCGCGACGACGACCTGCGCGCCGCATTGCGCGAGCACTTCGACGATGCCGAGGCCGATGCCGTCGCCGCCGCCCGTGACGACGACCACGCGGCCGTCGAGCGATTCGAATGGATTCGTCATGGTTTTACCCCTTGACCGCGCCGGCCGTGATGCCCGCGACGATCCTGCGCTGGAGCAGGAAGAACAGTACGAGCAGCGGCAGCGTGCCCATCACGGCCGCCGGAAACAGCTTGGTCGGATCGATGTCGTTGGTGCCGATGAAGCGGAACACCGCGACCGTGATCGTGAACTTCGACGAGTCGGTCAGGAACAGCAGCGGATAGACGAGGTCGTTCCACACCGACAGCGTGACGAACATCGCGAGCGTGCCGGTGATCGGCCGCAACAGCGGCAGCACGATGTACCAGTACACCTGCAGCGGGCTGCAGCCGTCCATCACCGCCGCTTCCTCGAGTTCGAGCGGAATCCGCTTCAGGAAACTCGTGTAGAAGAAGACGCCGAGCGGCAAGTTCTGCACGGTGTACGCGAGCACGACGCCGAGATACGTGTTGAGCAGGTGCAGGTCGCGGAACAGCACGTAGAGCGGCGTCAGGCTCACGAACATCGGGATCGTCAGGCCGAGCGTCAGCACGATGTAGACCGCGGTCGACAGCCGCCCCTTCACGCGAGCAAGCGGATACGCGGCGAGCGACGACAGCAGCGCGACGAGAAACGTGACCGCGAGCGTGATGCCGATCGTGTTGGCGACGCTGCGCCAGTAGTTCATCTGCGTGAACACGGCCGCGTAGTTGCCGAAGAACACGTGATCGGGCAAGCCGAGCGGGCGCGCGATGATGTCGTCGCCGGTGCGCAGCGACATCAGCACCATGTAGATCGTCGGCAGCAGCACGATCGCGACGATCGCGATCGCGGCGACGAGCCGCGCGAACCCCGGCATGCGGCGCAGCAGCGCGGCCGCGCGCAGCCCGCCGCCCGACGTGCCGGCGGCCGGATGGTCCGCATGAAAGCGTTGACGGATGACGTTCACAGGTTGTCCTCCCGGCGGCGCAGGATCGTGTTCTGGGTCGTCGCGACCACCACGACGATCGCGAGCATGATCATCGACAGCGCGCTCGCGAAGCCGAACTTGTAGTCGTTGAACAGGCTGTGGAAGATCTGCAGCCCGAGCGTGGTCGTCGCGCCGTCCGGCCCGCCGTTGGTCAACACGAGCGGCAGCTCGAAGGTCTTCAGCGTGCCGATCGTGCTCAGCGTGATGTTCACGGTGAACGCCGGCGCGAGCAGCGGCAGGTCGATGCGCGTGAAGCGCACCCATGCATTCGCGCCGTCGAGCTTCGCCGCGTCGTGCAGCTCCGACGGAATGTTCAGGTAGCCGGCCAGGAAGATCGCCGTCGAATAGCCGACGTACATCCATACGTGCACGGCCGTGACGGCCGGCAGCGTGACCGACGGATCGCCGAGCCAGACCTGCTGCAGCGCGTCCAGATGCACCAGATGCAGCAGCTCGTTGATGCCGCCCCCGAGCGGCGAGTACAGGTACTCCCACACGAAGCCGGCGATCACCGCCGAGAACATGCTCGGCACCAGCAGCCCGACACGCAACGCGCCGCGCAGCCGCGGCAGCGAGAACAGCAGCGCGGCGAACAGCAACCCGAGCCCGTTCTGCACGATCACGACAATCGCCGCGTACGCGAACGTGACCACGAGCGTATGCAGGCTCGCCGGATCGCGAAACGCCGCGACGTAGTTCGCGAGCCCGATCCAGTGCGCGTCGCCCACGCCGGAGAAATCCGTCAGGCTCATCCGCGCAGCCTTGAAGAGCGGATACAGGCTCAGCAGCGCATAGAGCGCGAGCGCCGGAACGGCGCACCACAACAAGGTCCGGTTGCGCCTCATCACGTGCCTCCTTCGTCGAACCGCACCGCGCGACATGGCGCGGCACGGAAAATGTCAGCTGGCAGACGGTTCATCGCGCGGCGCCATCCCAGCGGGCGAGCAGCTTGGCCGGGTCCTGCCCGATGTCGAGAAAATACGCGGACATCGAATTCCAGATCGCCGTGAACAGCCCACCTGTCCATACGCCCTTCGGATACAGCACGACGTGCCCGTTCTTCTGCGCGGCCGCATACGGCTGCGCCTGCGGCGGCATCGCGTCGGTGCCGCCCTCGAACGGGCTGAACCCGGCTTCCGCGTCGAGGAACCGGCGATCGTTGTCGGGGTGTGCCCAGAACGCGAGCCACTTCTTCGCGGCATCGGGCTGATGCGTCGCCGCGTTGATCGCCCACGCGGTGCCGAGCATGTCGAGCGCGACGGGCCCGTTGCCGGACACGAGCGCCGGCAGCGGCGCGAACTGGAACGACAGCCCCTTCGTCGCGCTGAACTTCGCGATGTTCCAGGCGCCCTGCGGCATCATCGCGACGCGCCCGGCCTGGAATTCGGTCAGCCCCGTACTCCACGCGCTCACCCCGTCGTTCAGGCGCGGCACGAAGCATTTCGCGTCGGCCAGCACCTTCAGCGCCGCCACCGACTGCTTGAAAGCGGGATCGGCCGCGAAGCGCGCGCTGCCCGCGCCGACGAACGACTCGGCGCGCGCATCGGCGTCGCCGCCGCCGGCCGACAGCCCCGAAGCGATCACGAGCGCCGCAGGCGCCCAGCCTTCCTTCGCGGGCAGCAGCATCGGCGTGACGCCGGCCGCGGCCAGCTTCCCGCATGCGGCCTTCAACTGGTCGACGTCAGTCGGCACCATCGCGACGCCCGCGCGCTTGAGCAGGTCGAGGTTCGCGAACAGGCCGATCCCGACCAGCTCCATCGGCAGCATGTAGGTCTTGCCGCCGATCTGCGTATGCGCGCGCACGCCGCGCCAGATCGTCGGCACCCATTTCTCGCTGCTCAGGTCGAGCAACTGGTGCGCGCCCTGCCATTGCCGCATCAGTTCGCGATCGACCATCAGCACGTCCGGTCCGTTGCCGCCCTGCAGCCGTGACGACACGACCGTCGTCGTGTCGTTGCGCGACATGTACTCGAACTTGATCTTGATGTCGGGGTTTTCCTTCTCGAACTTCGCGATCAGCGCCGCCATGTTGGCGGGCTCGGCGCCGCCGCCCTTCCAGCCCGTCACGTCGAGCGTGACCGGTGCGGCACAGACTTGCGCCGCCAGGACGGAAAGGACTGCGAAGGTTGCCGTTCGAAGCCTGTTGAACATCTGCTGTCTCCACGTTGTTGTCGAATCGTTGCGTGAGGCGAGCGGTAAGCAGCCGCGATGCATCGCGCAAGAAGCCTGCGTTTCCCGCCCGATCCTTCATTTGGGAAAGCGCTTTCCCTATTGTGTCGCACAAAGCCTCCGGCATGCAAGCGCCGGTGTGTCCGGATCGATTAGGGGATACCCGCAGACGCGACGGCCGGACGGCCGCCAGCCGGGGGTGCCAGGCAGGCGACGTGCGGCTGGCCGACGCGCAATGGCACGTAACGGCGCCATGATGTGCGTTCCCGACCGAGCAGCCGGCACGCCGAAGGCGCTATCATCGATGTTGCGATCTTCGTCCGGCCCCTTTTTTGCCGGCTCACTTTCAACTCGCTCAACCGA
>NZ_JAGIXF010000141.1:0-10319 GCF_021483755.1 Burkholderia sp. WTPI3
TGTCGGTGCCCGTCACGCTCGCGCTCACCGCCGCATGGATTGCTGCGTGGGCCGGCGCGGCCCGCCTGCACGGCGATCGCCAGTTCCCGCACGACCGTATCGCCCGTACGCGCATCGTCGCCATTCCGCGCTGACCTGCTCACGCGCCGACGCATCGCGCACCCCGCACCGCTGCGGCCGCCGACGCGCATCCATCTGCAGACAACCCGCGAAAATGCCTGCGCGGCCGCCCCGCGCGCCTTGCCCGTCAATGAAAAATCCGTCGGTTCGGCAGGTTACGCAACGTTTCAGCATTCACTGCTAAACATGCCGCAACGGCGGTAATAAGAACGTCTCGTGACTGTCACGGCACAGTCACACCCGCATGGCGCAATGCCTGTACTGTCAACCGGCGCGAGTCATGCATGGGCCAGAAAACGTCCGCGACCTCCCTGTTCCGTCAACCGCTCGGCGCCCGCGCCGCCACCGCCTTCCTGTCCGGATCGGCCACAACCGACGCGCTGCCGTCGGATGAGTCCCCTGCCGTGCATGCCACGCGGCACGACGACCCCGACTCGTCCACCCATCGCTACCGCACCATCTGGCTGTCCGACATCCATCTCGGTTCGAGCGGCTGCCAGGCGCCGTACCTGCTCGACTTCCTGCGCCACAACGATTCGGAATACCTGTACCTGGTCGGCGACATCATCGACGGCTGGCAACTGAAGAAGGGCTGGTACTGGCCGCAGGCGCACAACGACGTCGTGCAGAAGATCCTGCGCAAGGCGCGCAAGGGTACCCAGGTCGTCTACATCCCCGGCAATCACGACGAAGGCGCACGCCAGTTCTGCGACCTCGCGTTCGGCGACATCCACGTGCGCGGCGAGGCATTTCACACGACGCTCGCCGGCAAGCGTTTGTGGATCGTGCACGGCGACCTGTTCGACGGCGTGATCCAGCACGCCAAATGGCTCGCGTACCTCGGCGACACGCTCTATACGCTGATCCTCGTGCTGAACCGCTGGTTCAACCGGATCCGCAGCCGCCTCGGCTTCCAGTACTGGTCGCTGTCGCAGTACCTGAAGCACCAGGTAAAGAACGCGGTCAACTTCATCTCGCAGTTCGAGACCGTGATGACCGACGAAGCGCGCCGCCGCGGCTGCGACGGCGTCGTGTGCGGACACATCCACAAGGCGGAGATCCGCGATATCGACGGCGTGCTGTACTGCAACGACGGCGACTGGGTCGAAAGCCTTTCCGCGCTCGTCGAAACGATGGAAGGCGAACTGAAGATCGTCTACTGGACAGCGTTGCACACCGCGCCGACCGCAGCCCCGTCGCGCAAAGCCAAGGCCACCGCCTGACACAACCCCACTTACAGGACACATGCCACGATGAAGATCATGATCGTCACCGACGCGTGGGAACCGCAGGTCAACGGCGTCGTGCGCACGCTGAAGAGCACGACGCACGAACTCACAGCGCTCGGCCACCGGGTCGAAATGCTGACGCCGCTGGAATTTCGCACGCTGCCCTGCCCGACCTATCCCGAGATCCGCCTGTCGATCCTGCCGTATCGCAAGCTGCGTGCGCGGATCGACGCGTTCGCGCCGGACGCGCTGCACATCGCGACCGAAGGCCCGCTCGGCCTCGCCGCGCGACGCTATGCGCGCGCCCGCAAGCTGCCGTACACGACCGCGTATCACACGCGCTTCCCGGAATACGTGCAGGCGCGCTTCGGCATCCCGCTGTCGGCGACCTACCGCTTCCTGCACTGGTTCCACGGGCCATCGCTCGCGGTGATGGCACCGACCCCGGTCGTGAAGCAGGACCTCGAGAAATTCGGCTTCACGAACGTCGTGCTGTGGACGCGCGGCGTCGATCTCGACATCTTCCGGCCAATGGAGTCGAAGGTGCTCAATACCGCGCGGCCGATCTTCCTGTACGTCGGCCGCGTCGCGATCGAGAAGAACGTCGAGGCGTTCCTGCGGCTGGATCTGCCCGGCTCGAAATGGGTCGCGGGCGAAGGCCCCGCGCTCGCGGAACTGAAGTCGCGCTACCCGGAAGCAAACTATCTCGGCGTCCTGTCGCAAGCCGAGCTCGCCAAGGTGTATGCTGCGGCCGACGTGTTCGTGTTTCCGAGTCGCACCGACACGTTCGGCCTCGTGCTGCTGGAGGCCCTCGCATGCGGCACGCCGGTTGCCGCGTACCCCGTGACGGGCCCGATCGACGTGCTCGGCGGGGGCGATGCCGGCGCGATGCACGAGGACCTGCAGGAAGCCTGCCTCGAGGCGCTGAAGATCGAACGCGAAACCGCGCGTGCATGGGCGGAACGCTTCTCGTGGCGCGCGGCGTCCGAGCAGTTCGCGTCGCATCTGAAGCCGCTGCCGAAGACTGCGTACTCGCCCGCCGAAGGTGCCGCCGTTTGAAACGAGACCTGAACGACAAGACCCCGCCCCCTGCCACCGCGGCGCAACCGCATCGGCCGTTCGACGAAGAAGAGCCGCACGCCGACGCGGACGTGCATCCGCACGAGCCGCTCGGCCCCGACGATCGTCTGGCGCCGCTCGCACCGAACCCGTACAAGCGCCACCGCGGCATCACCCGCGCGTGGTACGCGCTCAAGCATTCGCTGAACGGCTTTCGCGTCGCGATCCGCGAGGAGAGCGCGTTTCGCCAGGAGCTGACGCTCGCCGCGGTGATGCTGCCGATCGGCGCGTTCTCGCCGGTTCCGGCCGCATCGCGCGCGCTGCTGATCGGCGCGGTGCTGCTCGTGCTGATCGTCGAGCTGCTGAACTCGAGCGTCGAGGCCGCGATCGACCGCATTTCGCTCGAGCGCCACGAGTTGTCGAAGCGCGCGAAGGACCTCGGCAGCGCGGCGGTCACGGTCGCGCTGTTCGCGTGCGTGACGACGTGGGGCTTCGTGCTCGGCCCGGTGGTCGCGCACTGGCTCGGCTTCTAGTGGGCGCCCGCATGCGGCGGCGCACCATGCGCCGTCCGCCTTGCAATGACGAAATGCGCCCGATGTAAGGAAACCGCGGTTTATAATCGTCCGCTAGACTTAGAACAGCAACCCGCGCCGGACGAATCTCGCAGCATCGATTGCAGCGCCCGCCAGTCCGGCACACACAGGGCCGGACGACATGGAAGCGAAACCTCCCCGCCGCACGCGCGAACGGATTCTCGAGTTGTCGTTGAAACTCTTCAACGAGATCGGCGAGCCGAACGTCACGACCACGACGATCGCCGAGGAAATGGAAATCAGTCCAGGCAACCTGTACTACCATTTCCGCAACAAGGACGACATCATCAACAGCATCTTCGCGCAGTTCGAGCAGCAGATCGAACGGCGGCTGCGCTTTCCCGAAGATCACCGTCCGACGATTGACGAAACCTGGTCGTACCTGCAGTACATGGCCGATTTCATGTGGACCTACCGGTTCCTGTATCGAGACCTCAACGACCTGCTCGCACGCAACCGCACGCTCGAGACGCACTTCAAGCAGATCATCAGCCACAAGGTGCGCTTCGCGCACGACATGTGCGAGCTGCTCGTCTCCGACGCCGAAATGGTCGCGACGCCCGCCGAGATCGAAGTCATCGCCACCAACATGGCCGTGATCTCCACGTACTGGCTGTCGTATCAGTACGTGATGCATCCGCGCAAATACAACGATCAGGATGCGATCCGCGAAGAACTGCACCAGGTGAGCATGCACGTGATCTCCGTCATGGCGCCGTACCTGCGCGGCCGCTCCCGCCAGTTGTTCGACGATCTCGTCTCCGGCAAGCTGCCCAAGCGCGAATTCACCGACTACCTGCCGCCGCGCGATGGTTCCCCGCGCGCCGCGGGAAGCCCGGTCGCCGCCAGGCCCGCCGCGAAGGACACCAAACAATGAAGGCAGTCTGCGTTTATTGCGGCTCGTCGTCCGGCGTGCGGCCGGTCTATGCGGACGCCGCGCGCGCGTTCGGCCGAGCACTCGTCGAGGCGGACCTCGCGCTCGTCTACGGCGGCGGCCGCGTCGGCCTGATGGGCGTGATCGCCGATGAGGTGATGGCGGTCGGCGGCCGGGCCGTGGGCGTGATCCCCGAGTTGCTCGTCGACAAGGAAGTCGGCCATACGGGGCTGTCCGAGCTGCATGTCGTGCCCGACATGCACCACCGCAAGAAGATGATGGCCGACCTCTCGGATGCGTTCGTCGCGATGCCCGGCGGTGCCGGCACGCTCGAGGAACTGTTCGAAGTCTATACATGGGCGCAGCTCGGCTATCACCGCAAGCCGGTCGCGCTGTACAACATCGATGCCTTCTACGATCCGCTGATCGCGCTGCTGCGTCATACGGTCGACGAAGGCTTCATGCGCCCGGCCTATTTCGACGCGCTGTGCGTCGAGTCGGAACCCGTCGCGCTGATCGACCGGCTGCGCCGCTATCAGCCGCCCGCCCGCGACAAGTGGGCGCCCGACGCAGCCAAGTAACGCTCATCGGAAGCCCATGACCGCACCGTCCGATCGCAAGGCCGTCCTCATCACCGGCGCAAGCCGCGGCATCGGCCGCGCGACCGCCGTGCTCGCCGCCGCGCGCGGCTGGGACGTCGGCATCAACTACGCGCGCGACGCGGCCGCGGCCGAACTGACCGCGCAGGCCGTTCGCGACGCGGGTGCACGCGCCTGCATCGTGGCCGGCGACGTCGCGAACGAAGCGGACGTCATCGCGATGTTCGACACCGTTGCGTCGGCATTCGGGCGCCTCGATGCGCTCGTCAACAACGCGGGTATCGTCGCACCGTCGATGCCGCTCGCCGACATGCCGGTCGACCGGCTGCGGCGGATGTTCGACACCAACGTGCTCGGTGCGTATCTGTGTGCGCGCGAAGCCGCCCGCCGGCTGTCCACCGACCGCGGCGGCCGCGGCGGCGTGATCGTCAACGTGTCGTCGATCGCGTCCCGGCTCGGCTCGCCGAATGAATACGTCGACTACGCCGGCTCGAAAGGCGCGGTCGACTCGCTGACGATCGGCCTCGCGAAGGAACTCGGCCCCCACGGCGTGCGCGTCAACGCGGTGCGCCCCGGCCTGATCGAGACCGAGATCCATGCGAGCGGCGGCCAACCGGGCCGGGCGGCCCGCCTCGGCGCCCAGACGCCACTCGGCCGCGCGGGCGACGCGCAGGAAATCGCCGAAGCAGTCGTCTGGCTGCTCAGCGACGCGGCGTCCTACACGACGGGCGCCCTGCTCGACGTCGGCGGCGGCCGCTAACCGCCCCCCGCCGGGCGGTAAAAATCGCCCACTGAAACAATCCGTCGTCACGGCACCACAAATCTCCACAATATCGTGACAGTTTCAGTAAACATCAGTAACAATTCCGTGCTCTACTAGCGCCAAGTCAAACAGCCAGGTCATCCGGCTGTCATTTCGCCTCGACGCGACCCTTATCGGTCCCGGCCCATGTCGCCGGACCGGCTTGACCCGACCGAGATCTTTTCCATGCCAGGTTCCGCAGCGCCCGGCCGGCGACGCACGTCCGTGCCCGCTTCGGCTCATCATGCCCGATCGGCCGCCGATCCCGACTTCGGCGCGACGCTCGATGCCGCCGGTACGCCGGCCGTGGCCGGCCCCGCTGCTGCCGCAACGCATGCGGCGCGCGAGCGCGTCGCCCGGCTCGGCTGGCAGGCGTGGCTGCTGGTCGCCGCGCTGGTCTGCGCGTACACGCTGCCGGGCGTGCTCGGCCACGATCCGTGGAAGCAGGACGAGACCTATACGTTCGGCATCATCCAGCACATGCTCGAGACCGGCGACTTCGTCGTGCCGACCAATGCCGGCCTGCCGTTCATGGAAAAACCGCCGCTCTACGCGTGGGTCGCGACGAGTCTCGCGTGGCTGCTGCAGCGCGTAATGCCGCTGCACGACGCGGCACGGCTCGCGAGCGCGCTGTTCGCGGCGCTCGGGTTCGGTTTCATCGCGCGCGCGGCGCGCAGCGCAAACCGCGCGGACAACTGGCTCGACCTGCGCGTGATCGGCCCCGTCGTGCTGAGCGCGGGCACGCTCGTCGTGATCAAGCACGTGCACGACATGATGACGGACGTCGCGCTGTTCGCCGGCACCGCAATGGGTTTCTGCGGCATGCTCGAACTCGTGATGCAGCACGTCGCGCGCGCGCAGCAAATGCGGCACGGGCTGCCGGTGCGGCCGTCGGGCCGCTGGGCCGCGCCGATCTTCGGCGCAGGCGTCGGCATCGCGCTGATGGCGAAAGGATTGTTCGTGCCGCTCGTGTTCGCGGCCACCCTCACGGGCGTGCTCGTGCTCTACCCGGCCTGCCGCACCCGCGCGTTCGCACGCTCGCTCGGCGTCGCCGCGCTCGTGTGCGCGCCGTTCGCGCTCATCTGGCCGACCGCGCTGTTCCTGCGCTCCGAGACGCTGTTCATGACGTGGTTCTGGGACAACAACGTGGGTCGTTTCTTCGGCTTCTCCGTGCCGCAACTCGGCGCGGAAAACGACAAGCCGTTCTTCATCCTGCGTGCGTTCCTGCTGGTCGGCTTCCCGGTCGCGCCGCTCGCGATCGTCGCGCTGGCGCGCGGCGCCTGGCGCGACTGGCGCACGCCGCGCATCGCCCTGCCCGTGCTGTTCACGGGCATCGGCCTCGCGGTGCTGCAAGTGTCCGCGACCTCGCGCCAGCTCTACATCCTGCCGTTCTTCGCGCCGCTCGCGCTGGTCGCCGCACAGGCGATCGAGCGGCTGCCGCGCGGTCTGCATCTCGCGTGGGATTACCTGAGCCGCCTGCTGTTCGGCATCGTCGTCGCACTCGCGTGGGTGATCTGGGCGGTGATGGCCGATCCGGGCGCATCGCACGCAAACCTCGCACTGCTCGGCCGCTGGCTGCCGCTCGACTGGACGATGCCGATCGTGCCCGGGTTCGTGATCGGCGCGCTCGTGCTGACGGTCGGCTGGCTGTGGCTGCTGCCGAAGCTGCGCACGACGGGCCGGTGGCGCGGCGCGCTGTCGTGGGGCGCGGGCGCGCTGGTCGCGTGGGGGCTGGTGTACACGCTGCTGCTGCCGTGGCTCGACGTCGCGAAGAGCTACCGGTCGGTATTCGAAGACCTGAACGCGCATCTCGCGCTCGAATGGAACGACGGCGACTGCATGGCAAGCCTGCACGGGCTCGGCGAGTCGGAAGCGCCGATGCTGTACTACTTCTCGGGCATCCAGCACACGCCGATCAACGACGCGAAGGCGACGCGCTGCACGTGGATGATCGTCCAGGGCGTGCGGGCAGTCGATCCCGCACCCGGCAGCGAATGGAAACTGTTCTGGACCGGCGCGCGGCCGGGCGACGACGAGGAACTGCTGCGCGTGTACTTGCGCACGCCTGAAGAACCCGCGACACCGTAACGCGAGACGGCGCCCCACGGGCGCCGTCGTCATTTTCGGCAGAAGCCCCGCATTCGCCGAGCGAACGCGGTTTCATGCCTGCCCCGCCGCTGCCCCGCTCGTCAGAACGACGAACCGGGCTCGCGCAGAAATGCCGTTTCCTCATCGGTCGACGCACGGCCGAGAATCGCGTTGCGGTGCGGAAATCGCCCGAAGCGCTCGACCACGGCCGCGTGCCGCAACGCGAAGTCGTGATAGCTCTCGCACCCCGCTTCGTCACGAATGCCCGCACACAGACGCACGGCCTCGCGCTGGCTCTCGTGCGACTCGTCATGTTCGAACGGCAGATACGCGAACGCGCGGTGATGGCCGCTCGGCAATTGCGCATCCCATCCTGCCGCGACGACGCGGCGCGCGAGCGCCAGCGCCTTCGGGTCGGCAGCGAACGCACGTGGCGTACCGCGATGAACGTTGCGGGAAAACTGGTCGAGAACCACGATCAGCGCGAGTGCGCCCGATGGCGAGCCGGCCCAGCGGTCGCAGGCACCGTTGCATGCGGCGTCGAGCAGTGCGCCGTAGCGCACGCGCAGCACGTCGTCGAACGCCGCGCCGCCGTTGAACCATATCTTGCGTGCGTGCCCGAACTCGGCCGAATCCGGTACACCGAACCAGAAATCGAGAATCTCGCGCGCGTGCGGATAGAGCGCCGCGGCGCCATCCGTCAGGGTGTCGCTCGTCATGCAAACTCCAGTACGAGACGTCGTGTCCGCGCGCTCTTCTTTTCAAGTTTGGCGACCCGCAGGTCGCCGATCTCCGACGTATTGCGCACGTGCGTGCCGCCGCACGGCTGCAAGTCGACGCCGGCGATGCGCAGCAGCCGCACGCGGCCCAGCCCCATCGGCGGCTTCACGCTCATCGTGCGCACCAGTTCGGGCCGCTCGGCCATCTCCGCGTCGGTGATCCATTCGGTCGTGACCGGATGCGCGCCGTGGACCAGCGCCGCGAGGCGGCGTTCGACGTCCTGCCGGTCGATCGCTTCGGACGTCGCGAAATCGAGCCGCACGTAGTCGGCCGTCACGCTGCAGCCGTCGACCGGATACGGCAGCACCGCACACATCAGGTGTGCGGCCGTATGCAGCCGCATGTGCCGGTAACGGCGCAGCCAGTCGATGTCCGCGACCACGCGCGCGCCGGGCGCAAACGCCGCCAGATGCGCCTCCTGTCCTGCTGCGGGCACGTGTACGGCGTCGTCGGGCGTCGCGCCGTCGAACTTCGCCTTGCGCGTGTCGGCGATCGCGATCGTGCTGCCGTCGGACAGCGTCAGCGTGCCGCTGTCGCCGGCCTGCCCGCCGCCGAGCGGATAGAACACGGTGCGGTCGAGCCGGATGCCGTCATCACCGACGGCCGCGACGACGGCGTCGCATTGCGTAAGGTAGGCGTCTTCGCGAAACAGTGCCTGGGTCGTCATCGGGCGAGCCTCGTATCGATGGGGAAACGGTCAGTGTCGCGCCGCACCGGACGGACGCCAAGACCAAATCGTCCGGCGCCCGGACAGCAGCGTACCGGTCGATCAACCGGGCCGGTTGCGCATCCAGTCGGCCGTGTCGTAAAACGAATGCATGAGGCGCTCGCGCAGCGGCTCGGGCAACCCGACGTCCTCCATCGCCCACGCCATGCAGCGCAGCCACTGGTCGCGCTCGACCGACGCGATCGGGAACGGCAGGTGCCGTGCGCGCAACCGCGGATGGCCGAACCGGCTGATGTAGTGGTCGGGGCCGCCGAGCCAGCCGCACAGGAACCAGAACAGCTTGTCGCGCGAGCCATCGAGCGACGCCGGATGCAGCGCGCGAATCTCCGCGAACTCGGGCTCGAGGTCCATCAGGTCGTAGAAACGGTCCACCATTTCGCGCACACGGGCTTCGCCACCCACGAGCTCGAACGCCGTCGGCTGCGACGGCGCATCATCATTCACATCGGTCATACGGATAATCGGAAACGGGATATTCGGGGCCGCCGGCGACGCTCAGGCGTCGCGCAGCGACTGCAGCGCGGGGCGCCGCAACACATTATGCAGGCTCAGCCAGCCGGCCGCAGCGGCGCACGCGACGCCGGCAGCAATGCCGGCCGGCACGGGCCACGGATCGACCGCGAGCCGGAAATCGAACACGCGCGATGCAAGCACCCAGCCGACCGCGATGGCGCCCGCCGATGCCAGCACACCTGCCAGCGCGCCGACGACGATGAATTCCGCGCGCTGCACCGCATTGACCTGCGCGCGCGACGCACCGAGCGCACGCAGCAGCGCGGCCTCGCGCACGCGCTCGTCGCGCGAGCCGGCAAGCGCCGTGTACAGCACGAGCACGCCGGCTGCGAGCGTGAACGCGAACAGGAACTGCACGGCGCCCACCACCTGCAGCATCATCCGCTGCAGTTGCGCGAGGATCGGCGCGACGTCGATCGCGGTCAGGTTCGGGTAGCGCGCAATCAGCGGGTCGAGCAGCGCCGCCCGATCGGCCGGCAGATGGAAGCTCGTCAGGTAGACGGCCGGGAAATCCTTCAACACCGGCGGCGGCATCAGCACGAAGAAGTTGACGCGGAACGTGCCCCAGTCGAGCTTGCGCACGCTGGTGATCGGCGCATCGACCGTCAGCCCGGTCACGTCGAAGCGCAGCACGTCGCCCGGCTTTACCTTCAGTGTCTTCGCGAGCCCGGCCTCGATCGAGATCTGCGGCGTGGCCGACGTGCCGAACCAGTCGCCGGCGACGATCCGGTTGTCGGACGGCAACTCGGTCGTGTACGACAGGTTGAATTCGCGATCGACGAGCCGGCGCGCTTCGTCGGACGGATACGCGTCCGGGTTCACGGGCTTGCCATTGATCGCGACGAGCCGGCCGCGCACCATCGGCGCGGGCACCGCATCGCGCACTCCGTGTGCGAGCAGCCACGTCGCGACGTCGTCGCGCTGGTCGGGCTGAA
>NZ_JAGIXF010000142.1:0-10193 GCF_021483755.1 Burkholderia sp. WTPI3
GCGCTCGAGCGTGCGGTGCGTCACCTGCTGGACCGGACCGGACACCAGGGCGAGCCGACGAGCGAGACGATGCCGCTCCCGGCCGCGGCGAGCACGGAACGCGAAGTCTGCGCGATCGCTTCGTAGCGCCGGACACGCAGGCCGCGCCGGCACGGCAAGCGTACGCGCGGCGGGCCGGGCGGCAGGCCCGCCTGACGGTGCCGTACCGCCGGCCGGCGAAGCCCGGTCGTGACGTGCCGCGCTGCGCCGGCCGCCGCAAAATCCTGTACATTGCGAGCCTTGTCCAGCCAGCTAGACGGAACGATTGCCGTGGCCCTGTTTTCTTCCGCCCGCCCGCCCAGAACCATCCTCGTCGCCGCACCGCGCCGTATCGGCGACGTGCTGCTGACGACGCCGCTCGTGCGTTCGCTGAAGGCGCGCTGGCCCGACGCGCAGATCGACATGCTGGTGTTTCGCGGCACCGAGGGTGTGCTGGAGCACAACCCCGACGTGCGGCGCGTGATCGTCGTCGCGCAGCGCGCGGGGTTCGGCGAGCGGCTGCGCGATGCGATGTCGATGTGGCGCCGCTACGATCTCGCGTGTGCCGCGCTGAGTTCCGACCGCCCGCGCTTCTACAGCTGGTTCGCCGGCCGCAAGCGCGTCGGCCTCGTCGATCCGAATCGCGTCACGTGGCTCACGCGGATGATGCTCGACGGGATCGCGATCAATCACCACGAATCCGCCCATACGGTCGTCAGCACGCTGGCGCTCGCGCCCGTCATCGGCATCGAGCCGGTGTCGGAGGTCGTCGCGCCGGGCATCGGCGACGATCCCGCGCGGCGCGCGCGCTTCGATGCGTGGCTTGCGGAGTCGCCGGCGATTCGCGACGGCAAGCCGCTCGTCGTGCTGCATCCGTATCCGATGTTCCGCTACAAGCAATGGCGGCTCGAAGGTTGGGTCGAGATGATCGAATGGTTGCGCGCACAGGGGTTCGCGATCGCGCTGTCGGGCGGCCCGGCCGATCGCGAGCGCGAGTACGCGGAGCAGGTCGCGACGATGGCGGGCGGCGACGTGCTGAATCTGGTCGGCCGCCTCACGTTCGGCGAAAGCGCGGAACTCGTGCGGCGCGCGAAGTTGTTCATCGGGCCCGATACGGGCGCGACGCACGTCGCGGCCGCAACCGGCACCGATACGATCGCGCTGTTCGGTCCGTCCGATCCGGTGCGCTGGGGGCCGTGGCCGCAGCACTGGCCGGCGACCGAGAATCCGTGGTCGCTGCGCGGCTCGGGGCGGCATGGCAATGTGTGGCTGCTGCAGGGCGAGGGTGACTGCGTGCCGTGCCGGCACGAGGGCTGCGAGCGTCATGTCGAGAGCCGCAGCGACTGTCTCGTCAATCTCGGTACGCAGCGCGTAAAGGCCGCGGCCGCCGAGATGCTCGGGCTGAATCCGCCGGGCGCGGCCGACACGGTCGTCGACACGTCGCGGCTGCACCGCGCGCGACCGGACTGACGCGCGCGCGAGTCGCGGTTTCCTGATTTGAAGAAGGGGAGTGACGTCGCGACGTGACGCGTCGAAGGCGCGTGCCCGCTCGTCTGACGGCGGCGCGGGTGCTCCACCGCTGAAGCTGCTTCGGCGGCAGACAGGAGGTAACCGCGCGTACAGCTTCCCGCCCGCTGCCTGTCCGCGCGTCGCGTTGCGCGGACGGGTTACGCGCTGCGCCGAATTGCCGACGTCTCGCGCGGCAGCGCTTCGCCGCGCTCGCCGCAGCCGAGCAGGATGCCCGCGAGCAGCACCAGCAGGTGCCCTTCGGCGAAATCGAGCAGCAGCGAATTCGCGAGACTGCCGATCGCGAAGATCGCGAGCCAGCCGAGCAGCAGATGCCGCGAGCGCGGATCGAGCGCGCGGCTGCCGCGCGCGATCTGCACGATCAGGTTCACGAACAGCAGCACGCCGAGCGTGCCGAGCTGCACGGCCATCAGCATGTATTCGTTATGCGGATTCGACGTGAGCTGGCCTTCCGCCGCCGTCTTGCCCGCCGCGAGTTTCTGGAACTCGAACTCGAGGCCGCCCGCACCGTAGCCGAGCACGGGGCGCACGCGATACAGCTCGAGCCCCTTCTTGTACCACTCGAGACGCAGCCCGGTCGACGTGGCCGCATCGGTCTGCCGATACTGCTGCACTTCGGAGACGACCTTTACGAGCCGGCCGTTGTGCACCGTGCACGCGGCTGCGACGAGTGCGGCACCGGCCAGCACCAGCGCGCCGGCGGCGAGCCCCGCGCGCAGCGCGGACTGGCGGCGCAGCAGCAGCACGAAACGCACGGCGACGACGAGGATCAGCAGCAGCGCGATGACCTGCCCGGTGCGCCCTTGCAGCATCACGAACACGTTGATCAGCGACCACGCGGCGACGCCGGCATACGCGGCACGCGACAGCATGGTGCGGGCCGACAGCGCGAGGTCGGCCGCCTGGTAGAACAGCAGCGCGCCGAACATGCCGGCCGCGATGTGGTTCTTGAACACCCATGCACGCGACAGCGGCAGCTCGGTCGCATGCGCGGGCCCGATCGCGGTCAGTCCGAGGTAATTGGTGGTCGACAGCAACAGGATCACGCACAGCGTGCCGAACCAGCAGCGCCGCACGATCGGCGCCCAGTTCGAATGGCGGAATGCGAGGACGGCAAACGGCACCAGCAGCAGCTTGTCGTACTTGGCGACCCAGTTCCATGCCTTCGGATGCGGTGCGACCGTGTACGCGACGCTCGCGGCCAGCGCAGCGAGGATCAGCAGCGCCGCGAGCGACACCGGTTCGGTGACGAAGGTGCGCAGGTTGCGCCAGAACTCGGGGGAAATCACGAGCGCGACCGCGAACAGCGCGCAGAACACGTTGGTCAGCGCGGTCGAGACGGGCACCATGCAGAGCGCGATGACGGCGAAGGTGCGGGCCGCGGTAAGGCGCCGCGTGGCGTGAGACGAAAACGAAAGCATCGGGACCTGTCGAATGGACGAATGCGGCATGCGGGCACCGTGCTGCGCGCCGCTCGCCCCGACGGCACCCGGGGCGAAGCGCGCAGTATACGCGAAGCAGCGCGCGTTTCCGCGCCGTTTCCGGGGCCCGATCAGCCGAATGCGCGCTTGATCCGCGAGCGCAGCAGCGCGCGCTTGAGCCGCCCTTCGACGGCCGGTGTATCGAGCACGATGCGCGAGCCGGCCGGCTCGCCGCGATGCAGGTAATAGCGGTCGAACGTGGCCTGCGTCATGCCCCATTTGTTGAGGAACTGGCGGCGGCCGTCGTTCTTGACGATCTTGCCCGTGCTCTTCTGCTGGAAGTGGTAGACGAGGCTGTCGCCGACGCCGAGGAAGATCCGGCAGCCGGCATCCCAGAATTTCATCGAGAAGTCGTTGTCGCTGCTCATCCCGGGCGACAGCTCGCTGCTGTAGCCGCCGATGCGGTTCCACCAGTCGCGATGCACGAGCGTCGGCGGCCAGGTCGAGCCGAGCCAGTCCGCGCGCGCAAGCTTCGGCGTGGCCGCGACGAGGCCCGCCGCGTCGAACTGTTCGGCATCGCGGCCGAAATTGCTGACGACGACGCACGGGTTGCGCGTGTCGACCGGCTCGACCATCGTGCCGGACAGCATGAAGAGATCGGTCGGCATCTGCTCGATGCGCCGCACGAGCGCCGCGTCCCAGCCGGGGCAGCAGTACATGTCGTCGTTCATGTAGACGACGTAGTCGCGCGTCGCGCGCGCGGCGGCCAGGTTCACCGCGTGGCAGATGCCGATGTTGGCCGGCGACGCGGTGTGCTCGATGCCTTCGTGGCGCACCCAGTCGAGCGTGCCGTCCGAGCCGTCGTTCACGTGCACGATGATCTGGTGATCGTACGCGGAATGGCGGCGCAGGCTGTCGACGACGAGCTTGAGGTACGGCAGGTTGTTCCAGGTCGGGATGATGATGGAGAACATGGCGGTCGAATTCGGTGGTCGTCGTGTCGGCGGCGCGTGGCGCGCCGCCTCGGGCGGGCGCGGATGGTGCGCGGGCAGCCCGGCATTGTAACGCCGGGCCGGCCGCAGGCCGGGGGTGCGCTCAGCGGGCCGGTTCGTGGCCGAGCTTCAGGAACCGGTAGTAGACGGTTTCCGCGTTGAACACGGCGATCATGAAGCCCGCGCGGCCGTCGAGAAACCCGCGCCGCAGCACGTAGGTCCGCACGAACGCCCACGCACCGCGCGCGAGCGCCTTGCCGAAGCCGCCGCGCTGGCCGGCCGCGCGGCGCTGGCGCGCGCCGGCCGTCGAATACGCATCGAGCTTGCGCACGACCGTTTCGAAATCCTCGTACGAATAGTGCATCAGCTTGCCGGATAGCCGCTGCGCGGGCGTATCGAACACGAGGCGTTCGTGCACCAGATCGTCGGAGAAGCGGGCCGTGCCGCGCCGGAACAGGCGCGGGATCCAGTCCGGATACCAGCCGCTGTGGTGGATCCACTGGCCGCAGAAGCTCGACAGCCGGTCGATCGCGTAGACCTGCGCGGCCGGCGCGCGGATCGCGTCGCGGATCGATTGCGCGAGTTCCGGGCTGACCACCTCGTCGGTGTCGAGCGACAGGATCCAGTCGGTGTCGAGCGCGTCGAGCGCGCGGTTCTTCTGCGGGCCGAAGCCCGGCCAGTCGCGCTCCACGATTACGCGGGCGCCGTGCGCGCGGGCGATCGCGACGGTATCGTCCGTGCTGCCGCCGTCGATCACGACGACGTCGTCGGCGAAGGCCAGCGCATCGAGGCACTGCCCGAGCCGCGCGGCCGCATTGAGGGCGATGAGGGCGACGCCGAGAGTGGGTTCTGCCATGAAAATCGTCGAAAAGGCGGAGAAAACGGTGAGCGGCAGTATACCCGCGTGCCGGCCAGTGGCCGCTTCGGCGTCGGCCGCGCCGGCGCAGGTGGTACGGCTATAATGTTGGGCCTTTTTCGGCACCCGCCGGACGGGGGCGAACCCCCGGACAGTCATGCTCCGGGCGCCGCGTCGCGGCTCAAGAAGGATTGCCTTGGAAACCCAGAACACTCTTCGCAAACCGATGGACGGCACGAGTACGTCGCCGGTCACGGTACTCAAGCGCCTGTGGCCGTACATTCGGCCGCTCATCGGCATCGTGGTGCTCGCCGTGGTGACGATGGGCGTCGTCGCGGCCACGGAAGCCGGGATTCCGGCGCTGCTCAAGCCGCTGCTCGACCACGGTTTCGGCGCGCACGGCAGCGACCGCGCGAAATGGTACGTGCCGATCGCGGTGATCGGCCTCGCGCTCGTGCGCGGCGTATCGCAGTACGCGTCGAACTACCTGCTCAACTACGTTTCGAACCGCATCCTGCTGCAGCTGCGGCTCGAGATGTTCCAGCGGATGCTCCATACGGGCGCGTCGTTCTTCCAGCGCGAAACCGCGAGTACCGTGATCAACGCGATCGTGTTCGAGGTCAACCAGATCCTGTCGGTGCTGACCGGCGTGATGGTCACGCTCGTGCGCGACTCGCTGACGGTGGTGTTCCTGCTCGGCTACCTGTTCTATCTGAACTGGCGGCTCACGCTGATCGTCGCGGTGATCCTGCCGGGCATCGGCTGGCTCGTCAGCAAGATCAACCGTCGCCTGCGGCGCCTGAACCGCGAGCACCAGACGCTGACCAACGAGCTGTCGTACATCGTCGAGGAGACGGTCGGCGGCTACAAGGTCGTCAAGGTGCACAACGGCGAAGCATACGAGATGGACCGCTTCACGACGATGAGCAAGCGCCTGCGCGGCTACGCGATGCGCATGACGATCTCGGGCGGGCTCGCGCAGCCGCTGACGCAATTCCTCGCGTCGATCGCGCTCGCGGTCGTGATCACGATCGCGGTCGTGCAGTCGAGCAACGACCAGACGACGGTCGGCGGCTTCGTCGCGTTCGTCACGTCGATGTTGCTCGTGATTTCGCCGCTCAAGCACCTGATCGACGTGAACCAGCCGCTGCAGCGCGGGATGACGGCCGCCGAGCTGATCTTCGGGCTGATCGACGAGCCGGCCGAGCCGCAGGGCGGCGGCCGTGCGTTGCCGCACGCGCGCGGCGAGATCGAATTCCGCGACGTGACGTTCGATTACGGCGCGGCCGAGCGGCCGACGCTCGACCGCATTTCGTTCAAGGTCGCCCCGGGCGAGATGGTCGCGCTCGCGGGGCCGTCCGGCAGCGGCAAGACGACGCTCGTGAACCTGTTGCCGCGCTTTTTCGACCCGACGGGCGGGGCGATCCTCGTCGACGGCGTGCCGGTGGCCGACTACGACATCCACGCGCTGCGCGGCCAGATGGCGATGGTCAGCCAGGACGTCGTGCTGTTCAACGACACGATCGCCGCGAACGTCGCGTACGGGCAGATGCCCGACCGCGCGCGCGTGCAGGCGGCGCTCGAGGCCGCGAACCTCGCCGACGCGGTCGCTGCGATGCCCGACGGGCTCGACACGCTGGTCGGCGGCAACGGGATGCGTCTGTCGGGCGGCCAGCGGCAGCGGCTCGCGATTGCGCGTGCGATCTACAAGGATGCGCCGATCCTGATCCTCGACGAGGCGACCTCGGCGCTCGATTCGGAATCGGAGCGCCACGTGCAGGCGGCGCTCGAACGGTTGATGGAAGGCCGCACGACGCTCGTGATCGCGCACCGGCTGTCGACCATCGAGCGCGCGGACCGGATCCTCGTGCTCGAGGCCGGCAAGGTCGTCGAGGAGGGCAGCCACGACGAACTGTTGCGCCACGGCGGGCTGTACGCGCACCTGCACCGGATCCAGTACCAGCAGCAGGCCGCGTGACGTCGGTTCACGCGTGTGTGCTAGTCTTCATCGGGCAGGTGCAGTCGTCTCTGGTTCGACGTGACAACTCGGAGGGAAGGACAATGAAGAAGATGCACGGGATGATGCTGGCCGCACTGATCGCCGCGGGTTTCGCAGCGCCGGTCGCGATGGCGCAGGATCACGGCAACTACGACAAGCACGGCGGCCCCGGCATGCAGCATGGCCACGGCCCGCAGCACATGCCGCCCGGCCAGGCGATGCATCGCGACGACGTCCCGCCGCGCTGGGCCGACCAGCCGCACCGCGACTGGCACAAGGGCGACCGTCTTCCCGACGAATTCCGCGATCGCCAGTACGTGGTCGACGACTGGCGCGGCTATCACCTGAGCGCGCCGCCGCGCGGCTATCACTGGGTTGGTGTCGGCGGCGACTATCTGCTCGTGCAGATCGGTTCTGGCATCGTGTTGCGGGTCGGCCCGTAACGCGCCATTCGACCGTTCATCCGGCGGCCGGGCATGCGCTCCGGCCGTCGCGTCATTTGACCGCCGTCCGGCGGAACCAGCGTCGCTCGATTCGCGACATCACCCAGCACACGGCCAGCGCACACACCGTACCGAGCGCGACCTCGCCGAGCCGCATCAGCGGAATGTCCCACAGCGGGCCGTTGCCCGGAAACAGCAGCACGATCGTCGCGGTCACGCCGCCGAGCCGCGCCGCGCTGCCGACGTTCAGGCACCAGCAACTGACGATCGTGACCGCGACCGCAATCGCGTATGCAACCAGACGATCGCCGCCGAGCGCCGCGCCGGCGAAGCCCAGCAAGCCGCCGATCATCGCGCCGACGAACTGGTCGCGCGACAGCGACATCGTGTCCGAGTAGTTGTGCTGCGTGACGGCGATCGCGGTGATGGCCGCCCACACGGCCTGCTCGGTGTGCAGTGCGCGGCCGATCGCATACGCGAGGCACGCGCCGCAGACGGCCTGCACCGCCATCAGCGCGCCTTGCACGAACCGTTCGCTGAACGAGAGCCCCTTGAACAGATCGAAGATCGACTGCTGGATCTGCTGGCGCGCTTCGTTGAGGGTCCTGATCGTATCCATCGTTCGTCGGTCGAGAATCGGTTGTCGGGGCGACAGCGTCAGCGCACCTGTTCGGGAGACGTTGCGGCCGGCTCGCCCGTGGTCGCATCGCCGTTCTCGACGCGCGTTTCCGGCATCACGAGCCAGACCAGCAGCACCGCGAGCGCGCCGGCGCCGGCTAGCCCGAAGAAGCTGGTCGCATTGCCGAAGTGATCGGCGACATAGCCGGCCACGGCCGTGCTGAGCGTTGCGCCGATCCCGGCCGCGAGCCCGAACAGCCCGATGCACAGGTTGTAGCGGCCCTTGCCGCCCGCGACGTCGGCCGCGATCAGCGGCAGCATCACGCCGAACACCGCCGCGCTGATGCCGTCTAGCATCTGCACTGGCACCAGCAGGTACGGGCTGCTCACGCCGGCGAAGAGCAATGCGCGTACCGGCAGCGCCGAGAAGCCGAGCAGCAGGATCGGCCGGCGCCCCCAGCGTTGCGCGGAGCGGCCGACCCAGGGCGACAGCATCGCGACGATCGCCTGCGGCACGATGATGCAGGCGGCGATCACGAGCTGCACGTTCTCGCCCATCCCGGCCGTCACTTCGCCGGCCGCGAGGTTGAGCATTGCCGCGTTCGACAGGTGGAACAGCACCACGCACGCCGCGAAGATCAGCATCCGGCGATCGCGCAGCAGCTCGAGCAGCGTTTCGCGTTGCTCGCCTTCGTCGCGATGGTCGTGATCGTCGGGTTTCGACGACTGCGGGATCACTTCGTGGGTCGGCTGGATCATCGCGAGCGCGAACAGCGCCGGCAACGCGAGCACGGCGGTCAGCCAAAACACCGCGCGCGCGGAGAAATACTCGCCGGTGAGCCCCATCAGACCCGCG
This sequence comes from Burkholderia sp. WTPI3, assembly GCF_021483755.1. Classification (NCBI taxonomy): domain Bacteria; kingdom Pseudomonadati; phylum Pseudomonadota; class Betaproteobacteria; order Burkholderiales; family Burkholderiaceae; genus Burkholderia; species Burkholderia sp. WTPI3. Next base: position 8,731 of record NZ_JAGIXF010000142.1, read on the forward strand.
GCGACCGCGCTGCCGATCGACGCCCAGCGCGCGTTGCGGCCGAGCCGGTCGCCGAGATCCGCTCGGCCGACCAGCGAGAACGAGATCGCGGCCATCGCCGGCACGAGCATGCAGCTCGCGAAGCCGTGGAACACTTCGGCTGCGATCACCGGCACGATCGTCGGGCTCGACGCGAGCAGCACCGCGGACAGGATGATCGCCGCGATCGCCCACGCGGCCGCGCCTTTCTTGTTTTTCAGCGCATCGACGGCGGCGCCGCCGGGCACCTGGCTGACCATCGCGCTGATCGTGCCGATCGACAGCACCATGCCGATCTCGCCCTGCGTCCACTTGTGCGACGCGAGGTAGGACGCGATGAACGGACCGAACCCGGTTTGAACGTTTGCAACGAAGAAGTTGAGCCAGTCGAGGGACCGCAGACTGCGAACGGTGACGGAATGCTTGATCGTCATCGGGTCGCACTCGCAGACGAAGCCGGCGCCGGGGCAACGGGCGGGAAGACCGCGACGATCGGCTTGTCGGCCGCGTAGGGCGGCGACGCCTTGATCTGTGCGTCGTTCAGGTCGAGCTGCGGATGCAGCGCCTTGTCGCGCGTGACGAAGCGCAGCGCGCCCCAACTCGCGGCGATCGAGCGGCGGTCGGTATTGACGAGTCCGCCGAGGTCGAGCACGACGGCCTGCGGCTGCGCGGCGCGGTCGATCAGGACGTCGACAACGCGGCCGATCTTCGTGCCGTTCGGTCGCTCGACGTCGCTGTCGAGTATCGGCAGTCGCGTCGCGGGCGACGCCGCGGCCGAACCCGACAGCGGCACGGCCTTGGGCCGCGCGGCAGGGGGCAGGTCGCCCGACGGCACGTCGAGCACGATCGGTTCCTGTTTGCCGCCCGGTGTGAAGCGGAACACATTCCACGGGAAGCTGACCTTGCGATCGCCGACGCCCATGAACCCCTGCAGGTTGACGATCATCTCGCGCGGCTTGCCGCTCGCGTCGGTCACCATGTCGACCGCGCGGCCGATCACTTTACCGTTGCGGCGCGCGACTTCGCTGTCGAGCAGCGCATGGATCTGGGTGCGGTCGAGCGTGCGTGTCGCGACGAGCGGGGCCGGCGGCGGAGGCGGCGGTGTCGGCGTTTCGGGACGCTGCACCGGCTTCGGGCGCGTCACCTCGCGGTGCGGCTTTTTCGGCGCTTCCGGTTCTTCCGGCTGCATGGGCGGCGGCACGGGCGGCATCGTGAGCGGCTCGCCGGCGGCTTCCTCGACGGGCTCGACGAGCGCCTCGCTGATCGGCGCGGGCGGATTCTGCGTTGACAGCAGCCCGCAGCCGGACAGCAGCGCGGCGGCGGCGAGAATCAGCAAGACCGTCGAAGACGGGGACGACATGCGGGATGCGGGAAACGGAGGTCCGCCGCTCATTGACACTCACTCCATGGGTCGGGGGCGCGCACGCAGGCACGCGGCTGGCGAT
>NZ_JAGIXF010000143.1:0-10143 GCF_021483755.1 Burkholderia sp. WTPI3
CACAACGAACTCGAATTAGCACTGGACGCCATCGAGGCAGCTTTCAGCAAGGGGGACGGCGCGAACTGGCGCGTACTAGAGTATATGGCCGTGGCCGCTTAGTTTCTACTTCTGAACCCCGTGCAAAACGGGGGGATTACCGAGCCAGATGTCGTTGTTGTAGACGACGGCCGATCAGCCCCCTATCCATCTCGTCCTTCGCATCGAGAAGGCCACGCGGCGAATGTTCATCGTTTAGCCAGCCTCTCGAGCTCGTCGAATCCGCCAAAGAAGTCCCGCCGCCCCGGAAGTGGGGCCGGCCGGCACTCGGGGGTGTGCACTTACTGCACGAGGTTGAAGATTGGCGGACAGTGGGCGCCAGCGGACCGAGGAGAAGCTCGTCACTCAGTACGAAGCCTGCCGCGGTTGTGCCCTTCAACCTGGCATCGGCGTCAGGTCGGAATGTTGAGGAACGGGATTTTAGGCGGTGCAAGTTGCCGCAGAATCGTCAAGTGAACATCGAGATTCACTTTTTTCAGATGATCAAGATTCATCTGACCGCCGGCAACCAGCGCCGGTTCAAAGCCATACATTTCATCCGGCCCAAGTTTACCGAGCTCACCGAGCGCTCGGCCGAACAACGGCGCCTTCGCTTCATCCTTCAGATCACACTCATTTCGCGTCTTCGAGCCGAAGAACGTTTGGACCCTGAAGTCAGGGTTTTTCAGCGGTCCTTTTAGATCGCGCTCCAGTGCGATAAGAGAATGCGTCGGGCACGAGACCGTAAGGCTTGGCCCTGTTTTCTCGCCCCACGCGTATAACTTGCCGAACGCTGTTCGGGCAATGACATGGTAGCTGTCGACCTCTTCAAAGATCGTGTCTTCCAGCCACATATCAAGCACGTCTTCGTATTCATCCGGATTCACCGTCCAGAACAGCCCGTCAGCGTAGCTACTCCAACCCTCTTCTGCCCAATATTTCAGAAGCTGAGCCGGTAACTTCTTCTCAAACTTTTCAAAGCTCTCTTGAGGCACCTCGACTCTGCTGGTTGCCTCCCCAAAACTTTCAATGAACAGTTCGAAATCTTCGTCTCTCATCTCATTCCCTTCCCGCGACAAGGTTCAAGCTTGACATTCATCAAAGCGTCACCCTTACCGCTCGAAATAGCATCCCTCGCCCCTCCTTCCATCGTCGAGAGGCGATCGCCTTGATTCCAACTTCCGCCGATAGAGGAATTTACGCTTGAGCTTCCCATGCGAGTCGGGTCTGGATGCGCCCAGCCACCTGCAACCATATCAGGCTCATGCAGTGCTGCAAGCTTGCTCGCGATCGTCTTGGCCCGCTCAGTCGCCGCACTCATCGCCTCCTTCGCACCCATACCGGAGCTTCTCAAGCTGTCGTAGATGCTGCCCCTGACGTGCTCAACAAAATCGCTCCGGGTTGCCTCTTGCATCGCATCGGCCAACGGATTTCGACCAACCGCTTTGTATGCGTCCCGAGCTGCCTGAAACTCATTTGCGGTCAAGCTATTGATGGCGTCCTGCTGGCCGCGCAACTGCTTGGCATATTCTCGCAGATATTGCCGTTGTTCGGCCGGCGACAGCTTTTTGAAGCCCTCTTTGTTGTACGGATGGAAGCAAGGAACCTTCTTCTCCGGCAATCGCTCTTTCGGTTTGACGTGTACACCAGGCTCATTCTCTGGCACCCGCGGAGTCTCCACCTCTGGCGCTTTCGTCACCTGCCCTGCGCGCTCGGCTTCGGCGGCCTTCTCAGCCTTGATCGCCTGTTCAGCCTTGATCGCCTTCTCCGCATCTCCTACCTCGCCCAGCTTCGCCAGCTTTGCAAGTTTCGTCGACGCGAGAGGTGCTGTTATCACCTCCGCAAAACCACGGGTCACGGACTCGGTGTACTGCCCTTTGCTCCACGGGTCCGTCACCGGTTTGACAATTGCTTTGCCGATGTTGAGCGCCGTATTCCCGACGGTTCCAGGTGTGATATTTCCAATCCGAATGTCTTCGGCGAGAATTTGTGCGTCCAGTACGGCGGCCTCTCTGCCGGCGGAAGTGCCGACAGTCTGTGCTAACCCAACCGCGCCCTTCGCACCTGAATAGGCAAGATTCCCGATACCCATCACGGCGTCTTTGCCGAAACCTAACAGCCCCCGTCCGGCCTGCGCAGCCTGGTCCGCATAGGAACCTGGCGCACCTTTGATCTCACCTATCCAACCATCCAACGTTTTATTCGCGCTGTCGAAATCGACAACCTTGTCGGCATCGTCGACATTGATCAACTTGTCATTCAGAGCCGCTCGCTGGCGCTGCAGATCTTCGAGCCGTTTGCTGGTCCTCTGCCCCGGAGGCGCGTCTGGGTTGAGCACATCGTCGGCCGACGACTGCGTCGACTTGTAGGCTGTCTCGATCTGCCCCGTCGTCCCACCAACTCCCTCAGCATTGCAGTTGATCAAGCATGCGCTGCCATTGCGCGCGACGGGGAGCCCGTTGACCTTGACGTTGCTCTGCCCAGAGAGAATTTTGACGTATCCGCTACCACCAGAAGTTTGAGAAACGACGCCTTGCCCCGCGTCTGCCTGAACACCTTGGTGCGTGTCGCCCACGCGGTATACCGGCTTACCCTGAGCTTTGACGTTCGGAGAGGCAACCTGCTTGTGGTCGATCACCGCAAAGGTCTCGAACCCCACGACTTGGTTACCGACACGGCAAAAGTCTGGCTGGGTGCAGAAGGCTTTCCAGTCGCTTTCATTGGCAATGTGCTGCGAACTGCCAGAACGCGATTCATCAGCCGTCTTCTTTGGTAAGGTCCCGGGTTTGTAGCGCCCGGTTTCGTAGCGACGGACCACTTCCTTGGACGCCCAGTCGTAGACGTCCCGCTTCTGAGAACCGGGCGGACCTGGATCATTCCATAACGCATCCGCATGTTCCAGCGCGCTCTTGGCCTGCTCAAGACTGTCGATCTTGAAGTGTTCGCGAAACGCGTCGGCTCCGTCGCCGGTCACTTCTATCTGTAGCGGCTCGCTCATGCTACGCCCTCCGCAGGCACACCTGCAGGAGGTCGGGCAACGGCTTGATCCGTTGCACCGATCACCAGTGATCTGACCGGGTTGATCCGATCAAAGCAGGTGCGCCAAACCAGAGAAAGCCGGCGCTTGTCGAGATCGATGCTCACCGTATCGACAATCGGGAAGGCGACGTCACTGCCGCCGTCCGCATACGTTGCGACGGCCATTACCGTCCATCCGGGGAGCTGAGACTCGTAGAGGCTCTCAGGCAACAGGTTGGTAAGTCGAAGCTGCTCGGTGCAGTTGAGGTGATACGGGATCGTCAGGTGAGGATGCGCGACCTGATAGTAGGACGCATCAAAGTCATCGGGGACTGCCGGATAACGGGTCTCGAGCCACGTGCCATCGAGTGTGCCCTGTCGTTGCACTCGCGGCGACCACCAAGGTGCGAGGGGCCCACAACCCGCTGGCGAAACCTGCTGAAGCGGCGAATTCAATGGAACGGCGGGATCCTCGATCTGCGGTGCCGGCAACTCTCGCACTCCGGCCACCGCCGCCGCCATCACCTTTCGTTCGTCCGGTGGCAGCGTATCCAATACCTCGGCGTCCGGAAGCCATCCACATCCAACTGGATTGTCAGGCTTATGGATTCGGGCGATCACGCCGGATTGGTTGAGCGGGATAGCATAGGCACCACCGAACGCATTTTCGTAGCTCAGCAGCACCTCGGTGACTGGCGCCGCGTCCGTCACGCGCCAGCCCAACCATCGTTTGACGAAACGTCGCGGGCCGTACAGCCGAAACGATGCTTGATGATCGGCCAACTGCAAGCCCGCGACCCAACTCGATGCCGGCTGACCGTCGGGCGCGTGCGCTCGACCGGTGACGAATATGTCCGTCTGCGGCTTGTACAGCACTCGATCACCAGGCTGAATCAGCATCGATCTAACAGGATCATCCCCGCGCGGCTCGTCGTACTTGTCACCATCGACCACTGGCTCTTGTCGAACGGCGCGCGTTGGGCGTGCACCGTTCAGACCCAGGTCAAACGTGCCTCGAACGACGAGCACATCAAACGTATGCCCTCCAGCGCCAATCTTCGGAAACCAGGCATGTGGCAGTCCTGCATGATTTTCGACCGCGGCCATTATTCGCCACCATCTTCGCTGGCATTCGGAGCAGGGCTCGGTGACGGTGCCGATTGCGCCGATCCGCTATTCAAATGAACGTCCTGTGGTGCGTCAGCCCGTATCGTCTGATTCGCGGTTAGGTGGATATCCTTCGCGCTCAGGTAGATAGCTTGCGACGTCAAGACAATTCGTGAGTCCCCGACTACCAGTTCAATCTTGTCGCCAGCATGCAGCGTTAACGTTTTGCCGACGTCGACGCGCTTGTTCATGCCGACTTGTTCAAGTTGAGCCAACCCGACAGTCGTGTTCATCGCCCCGCCGACCGTCACTTGATATCCGGCACCAACCGTCAACGCCTTGGCCAGACCGATAGTCTCTGCAGCCGCGAGAAAAACAGTCTCGGCCTTTGCACCATGGATTGTGATCGTCTCGTTGCCGCCCACGGTTTCTTTCCGGTCTTCTCCGATCGAAATCGTTTCGTTCTGGTCGACCTGTTCCGTTCGGTTCTGGTGGATCGTGATGGTCTCGTTTCCGTCGACCGTCTCGGTCCGATTTCTATGCACTTGGGTGGTCTCATCCCGGTCGATGGTCTTGCTGCGATCATTTCCGACCCAATGCGACTCATCGTGCTCGACCTCGATGCGCTGATCCTTCTCGGCGTGCAACCAGACCTCCTCCGAGCCCTTCTTGTCCTCGAAGCGAATCGCGTTGGCCGTGTTGACGTTGCCGGTCTTGGTTGAGCGCGTGAGAATCCCGCTCTGAGTCGCGTTCGCCGGCAGTCCCCACGGCGGCATGTTCGCAGAGTTGTAAACGCTCGAGATGATCAGGGGTCTATCGGGATTACCGTCGAGGAAAATTACGACCACCTCGTTACCGATCCGCGGAATCTGAATCATCCCGAATCCGCTGGCGGCCCACGGCTGCCCGACGCGCACCCAGCACGAACTCCCCTGATCGCGCTTGCCCAGCCGATCCCAGTGGAACTGCACCTTCACGCGGCCCAGGTTGTCCGTGTAGATCTCCTCGCCCTCAGGCCCGACGACGACGGCAGTTTGCGGCCCGATGATCGTCGGCCGCTCGATGGTGAACGCCGGACGATACGGGATCTGCTTGCGGATGCAGGTGAAACTGCACTGGTAGGTCGCTGCGCCCTCGCCGGCCTGATAGTTGTTCGTGCCGTTATGCGTAACAGTCGTCAACAAAAACTGCCGGTCTTCGGGTTTCGCGTTACTGTGATCATAGTGATCATCGAGTTCGAAATACTGGCACGGCGACAACCGCCGGCTCGTGCTTGTCCCGATGAAGATCTTGCTATGCGCGGCAAGCGCCTGCGTCCTGAAACGCGTCAAGGCCTCGCCGCGATCGCTGTCTGGAAAGCCGTGCTCCCCGAGGTAGTCGTAGACTTCGTACGACGGCACTTCGCCCTGGTTGACTTCCGTGCCCCCGGACACAAACCGGCGCGCGTGCGGCACCTTGTAGTCGAAGGTCTTCAGACCGACGTTGGTGGACTCGAGCTGACGGCTCGCCTGAAACGACGTGATCACCGCCAGATTGTCGAGCGCCTCGCCCTTCGTGTACTGCAGGACCGGACTGCGGCCGCTGATCGATTTCGCGGCGATCGAGTTGTCCGTGATGATGAGCTTGTGGTTGTCCTTCGCGTGTTCGAAGAAGAAAAACAGCCCGTCTTCCTGCATCAGCCGTTCGACGAATTCCAGATCTGTCTCCCGATACTGCGTGCAGTAGCTGCGATTCTTCGTCGCCTTCGACAACCTGAATTCGAACGATGCGATCTTTCCGTATTCTCGAAACACCTTCGAAAGGATCGCTTCGGTATTCTCTTCCTGAAAAATCCGAATATCGCGGCTGCGCGAGAGCATCCAGAGCCATGGCACGATGGTCGCGCTGTAGAGCGTGAAGCTGCCGTCATGGTCGAGGTGCGTGAAGTTGGCCACGTACCCATGGAAATACCGTTCCTCCGAGCTCGCCAACGCATCGGTGAGCTGTAACGTAATCGTCACAGGCTGGCCGATCAGCTTTTTCAGTTCGATATTCGAATCTTGAGAAGCAAGTCGAACGTGGAAGTCGAAATTTTGAGATAAGCCTTCGGTTCCGTGAAAATCGACCAACACCAGATCAGACCGCCCTTTCATTGGCGTCTGGATGGTGAACAAACGGTTGCTCTGTAGCCCAAAAAAGCCTGGAATATCTGACAGTTGCATGGCGCCCTCGGAACCCCGCATCGGAACGGCAGGATATTATTCGTCGACGGATTTTAAACTGCCTGCCCCGGGAAGGATCAAGTTTTGCGTTTCTTGTACCTTGAATATGGGGACGGAGCCGCACGGAAGGTGAATGGATAACCTGCTGCCCCATTACGAATACGAGGTCGGTCTGCTGTTGCGCGGCGTCGCCGAATTTGCCCGGCGCTATCCGAAGATTGGCGCCCGACTGGGCATCGCCAATGGCCACGGCGATCTGCATGTCGACCGGATGATCCAGACGTTCGCGCTGCTGGCCGCCCGTGTCGACGCGAAGCTCGAGGACGCCTATCCCGAATTCACCGAATCGCTACTCGAAATTCTGTACCCGCAGTACCTGCGCACCGTGCCCGCCTGCGCGATCGCCCAGTTCGATCCAACCAACCTGTTCGGCCAACTTACGGCGCCCTTCACGATGCAGCGTGGTACGTTGCTCGATGCGAATGCGGCACCGTGCCGGTTTCAAACCATCTACGATGTCACGCTGGTGCCGCTGCGGATTCACTCCGCACGTTTCGCCCCGGCCACGATGGTCCCCGCGGCTGTCCGGCTGCCGGCCAGCGTCTCCGCCATCCTTTCGATCGCGTTCGAAAGCGCAACGCCTACCGATACGTTCGATGGCGCGATCCCGTCTGGCGCGGTTCGTCTTCACCTGGCGGGTGACCGCGCGCGCGTCGCCGCGCTTGCCGACGCGCTGCAGCTGCGTGCCAGCGCGGCGTTTGTCGAGGTCGATCAAAGCGGGCAGTGGGCGGCATTATCAAAAATCCCGATCGAATCCGTTGGCTTCGGGGAGAACGATCGGCTGTTTCCGAAAGAATCGACTAGTACGTCGGGCGCATTCCAAACCCTGATCGAGTCCTTCGCGTTCCCCGAGAAGTTCGATTTCGTCGACATCGACCTGGGGCGAATGCGCCGCGCTTCGCGTGCGCCGGACGCGCGATTGATGACGTTGCACCTCGCCATTCGCGACGCGGCATCGGGATCGGTTGCCGCCCAGGCGCTGCACGACCTGGACGCCACGTCGTTCAAACTCTTTTGCACGCCAGTCGTCAATCTGTTCAAGCGAGACGCCACGCCCATCCAGCTTACGACCACCGATCGGGCGCATCCCGTGACGCCCGAGCCGCTGGAGACCGGCACGCCCCTCGACGTGTACTCGATCGACGCCGTTCATCTGGGTGATCGGACGCAATCCGAACTCGAAAAGGGAACGCCATCGTCCGCTGCGGTTTCACGTCCAACCGTGCTGCCGTACCGCGCGTTCAGCCATAGCCGGAAACCTGACTCTGCAGTTGCCTACTGGACTGCGTTCCGGGATCCGCATGCGGCGGCAGGCAGCGGGCGCGCCCCGCTTCTCCTGTCGCTCGTCGGGCTGGAAGGTAACACCGCCCGGGTGAAGCACCCGCAAATTGACGTCGACGTCACGGCCACCAATGGAGAACTACCTTCGCGGCTACCGATCGGCTCGCCGGACAGCGACCTCGTTCATGAAGGCGCCGCGCTGGCTTGCCCCATTCGGTTGCTCACGCGGCCGACTCTACCGAACGTGCTGCCGCGTGGGCACGATGCGTTGTGGCGAGTCGTGGCGGGCATGTCGTTGCATCCGTTCGATCTGACGCAGACGGGCCTGAAGGCATTCAAGGATTTCTTGCGGCTGCACGCGCCGCGCGCGAGCGTCGTCGCTCAACGCAGCATCGACGCGATCGCCGGGCTGGACTACCAACCGGCAAGGAAGTGGATGTCGCTCGACGGTCAGTTCCCGTCGTTCGTGCGTGGTGTCGAGATCATCGTGTCGCTCGATGAAAGCATGTTGCGCGATGTCACGTTGCACCTGTTCGCACGAATGCTGGATCTACTTTTCGCCCCGTACGCACCGACGAACAGCTACGTACAGCTCATCATCCGTTCGTCGCAAACCGGACACGAACTGCACCGCTGCCCCGCGCAATCCGGAACGCGGCCGTTGATCTAGTCAATGCAGATAGCCGACCAGGATGCCGGCGCCGGCGCCCGCTTGCAAGCCAACCGTCGTGCCGCCCATCAGCAGAATCGCGGGGGCGTGCGCGATCGCGATCTCGGCGAGCCACGTCATCGCCGGATTCGACAGGCCAAGGGCAAGCTGCGCAGAATTGATCCCCAGGATCATCGCCGAGCCAGCCTTGCCGTAGCCGATGCCTACGCCGCCGTCGAGGTACACCGTAGCGCCCTGGAAATCGCTCTTGGTCAGCTCGGTGCCGCTGAACGCCGGCGCCATATAGATGAGCCCCGCGCTGTCGAACGACTTGGCAGACCCTGCGCCCCCGACCTCGCGGCCGGCGATCTTGGGTATCTTGATCTCCGGCAAGGAAAACCGAGGGAGCTTGATCTTCGGGAGACGAAGGCCGAAACCGATCCCGACACCTACGCCACCGTAGTAGAAATCGGTTTCGGTTCCGCCTGGGTCGGCGAGAACGATCGTGCCGCCCGACGCGACGACGAATTCGATGCTGACGCCGCCCGTCGCACCCGTCTTATAGCTCCAGTTGCTTGGTCTCAGAATTGACACGGCCGATCCTCTCAGAGGTTGTTATTTTTTTGGCGGAAGATTCATCACCGCGAAAACGATGAACCCGACGCCGAAAATCGTCGCCATCAACGTCCAGTTCCACACGGCGCCGAACCGGTCGATCGTGGCGGTGCGGGCGGGGGCCTCCGGCCGATACAGGACAGTGACCTTGTCGCCCACCTTGGTACCGTAGATCATCCCGCCTTGCGGATAAGACACGCGTTCGCCTGTTTTCGTCACGAACTCGATCTGCGGGTGGCTGCCACCGGCGTTGAGGCTGACCACCTCGCCAGGCACGGCGATCGCAGTCTGCAGGAACCCTCGCGTGGACCACCCGATAACAGCCGCGATCACGAGAAAAACGACCCCGATCGCAATGCCTGCAATTGCCTTGAACATGAGCCCTCTCGATTTCTGTTATTCGACACGCGGCACCCCTTCAGTTGCGGGTCTGTGCGCGATTTTAGCGCATTGGCGCACACCGGCCGCCGACGCGCCCGTCGGCCGCTTACCGATTGCCAATCGCTATGAGCCGGTCCGCGACGTCCGCGCCTCGACCGTCATTTCCAGGCAGTTTCATGCCGCCGTATCCGACGCGTCTTGTCGGTCGTCGTGATGCTGATGAAATAGCAGCGCGCGCACCAGTGGCCGCGTCGAATCGTATTCGGCGTAGCCAGCCATCGGTGGCCACGAGCACATTCCCACTCCAGTCGCGTCGAGCTGTTCAGGTAAGTTTTCGAGACGCACGTCCCACCTCGCTCTGCCGCGATCGCACGCATCAAGTCGATGCCGAGCTTGCCGGCGTCGCGCCCACACGTGGCGCACCAATGGCCCCGGACGATCGCTCCGGGATAGGCCCACCACCGATGACCTCGTGCGCATTCCCATTCGAGCCGGGTGGTCGTGTTTCGATAGGTTTCGGACAGGCAACGTCCGCCGCGCTCGGCCGCCAATTGGCGCATCCGATCGATACCAAAGCGCTTCGCTTCGTGCTGGCACTCGAGACACCACGATCCACGAAAAGCCCGGGCTCCCAACATGTCCCACTCGTGACCTGCCTCGCACCGAAATCGATATTGAGCCTTGCTGCCTTCGTAGACCTTGGAAAGGCAGACGCCACCATGGCTTTTGGCGCAGCGACGTAGGCGGGCCAATCCGTCCTTGAGCCGGTACGCTTGGACCTTGTCTTGGTTCGAAGGTAATCCCCCCGTTTTC
>NZ_JAGIXF010000144.1:0-10085 GCF_021483755.1 Burkholderia sp. WTPI3
GGCGAGCAACTGATCGGGCATCGGCGAGAACTGGAACCCGGGCACGCCGGCTTTCTTGCCGAGCCCGTCGAGACACGGCTGCACGAACTCCGTCGTTGCAAGCCGCGCGTCGAGAAAGGTCGGGTTCGGCCCCGACGGCTCGCCGCGCCGGCCCCGCACCACCGCGTCGGTCACGGATGCCGGCGCTTTCACGACGAAGCGGAAATCGTCCGGCACCTGCTGCGCATAGCGCAGGTAGTCGGCCACCGACAGCGGGCCGTAGAACGACCGGTCCAGGCTCACGCTTTTCAGCAGCGGATGCGCGCCGTACGCCGAGAGTCCTTCGCGCGACAGCTTCGTCTGTGCGAAGTCGCCGTCGTAGACGATGCCGTCCCAGCCGGGGAAGTACCACGACGACGTACCGAGCCGCACGTTCGGCGGCAGCGCGGCGGCCGCGTCGGCGACTTCCGCGGAGACCGGCGCGGGCGCCACACCGCGCTGGCGCCGGCCTTTTTTCGGCGGTGCGGCCAGCGGGGACGGTTCGTCCCACAGCATGCCGGAGGCGGGGGCGGGTTCTTCGTCCGGGGCGCACGAGCGGGGCGATGCGCGGCGGGCGCGGACTGGCGATGGCCTGTCGTCGCCTTCGTCGGGCGTCACGGGTTCGCTGCGGCCTGCTGCGTCGTCGGGCGATGCGCCGAACAGGTCGAATTGCTCTTCGGCGTGCGACCCGTCCGCGTCGTCGCGCTGCTGTCGTTGCGGCGGCGTGTTGCGCCGCGTCCTGCCGTCACCCATGCATGCCCAGCGTCAAGTGCCGCCTAGCGCGGCAGCGGGTTTTCGTACATATAGCGCCGCGACCACGGCAGCGTTTTCGCGCTGCGGCCGGCCTTGCGGCACACGATCTGGAAGATCGACACGTCGTCGTGCTCGAATGCATACGCACAGCCGGCAAGATACACGCGCCAGATGCGGAATTTTTCGTCGTCGACGAGCGCGCGCGCTTGGTCCGCCTTCGCCTCGAAGTTCTCGGTCCAGATCTCGAGCGTGCGCGCATAGTGTCGCCGCAGGCTCTCGATGTCAATCGCCTCGAGCCCGCCGCGCTGCGCCGATTCGAGCGCGAGACTGATGTGCGGCAGCTCGCCGTCCGGGAACACGTAGCGGTCGATGAACTCGCCGCCGCCGAGCGCCGTTTCGCCGCTTTCCGCGTCGGTCGACGTGATCCCGTGGTTCATCGCGATGCCGTCGTCGGTCAGCAGGTCGTGCACGCGCGAGAAATAGAGCGGCAGGTTCTTGCGGCCGACGTGCTCGAACATCCCGACGCTCGTGATCCGGTCGAACTGGCCCTCGATCTCGCGGTAGTCCTGCAGCCGGATCTCGATCTTGTCTTCGAGCCCGGCGGCCTTCACGCGCGCGGTGGCGAGATCGAACTGGTTCTGCGACAGCGTCACGCCCAGACACGTGGCGCCGAACTTCTGCGCGGCGCGCAGCACGAGCGCGCCCCAGCCGCAGCCGATGTCGAGCAGGCGCTGGCCGGGCTCGAGCCGGATCTTGGTCAGGATGTGGTCGATCTTCTTGATCTGCGCGGTCGCGAGATCTTCGTCGCCGTTCTCGAAGTACGCACACGAGTACACCATGTTCTCGTCGAGCCACAGCTGGTAGAACTCGTTCGACACGTCGTAGTGATACTGGATCGCCTTCTTGTCGGTGTTCTTCGTGTGATTGAAGTAGCGCCGCACGCGCGCGAGCTTGTTCGCGCTGGTGACCGTGCTGCGCGCCAGCGAATAGCTGATGTTGATGATGTCCGACAGCCTGCCTTCGATGTCGATCTTGCCCTTCACGTACGCCTCGCCGAGATTGTCGAGGCTCGGTTCGAGCAGGAGCGGCAACGCCGACGCGCTGTTGACCTTCAGCGTGACCTGCGGCGCGCTGAAGGTACCGAAATCGAGTTGTTCGCCGTTCCATAGCACCAAGCGCGCGGGGATGTTCGCCTTTGCCCGTACTTCGTCCGCCCACTGTGCCAGCTTCTTTTCCCAGAACATTTGGATTCTCCGTTTGTTCGTTGAATCGAATACAGCCAAGTATCTTGACCGGCGCCCGCCCCTCGCGAGGCGGGTGCCCGGATGCAACACGAGATACGACCGGCCCGCGCCGGCGCTGCCGGCGCCTTTATGGCGACAGGCGCGAGATCGTCCAGCCCGGCGCCGCCGTGGCGTCGCGCGTATAGAGCAGCCGATCGTGCAGCCGCGACGGGCGGCCCTGCCAGAACTCGATCGCGTCGGGCACGACGCGATAGCCGCCCCAGTGCGGCGGGCGCGGCGGGTTCTCGCCGTAGCGTTCGGCAATGTCTTTCTCGCGCGCCTCGAGCGTCGCGCGGCTGTCGATCACGGCGCTCTGCTCGGAGGCCCACGCACCGATGCGCGAGCCGAGCGGGCGCGACGCGAAATAGCGGTCGCTTTCCTCGGCGCTGGTTTTCTCGATGCGGCCTTCGATGCGCACCTGGCGCTCGAGCTCGATCCAGTAGAACAGCAGCGCCGCCTGCGGATGCACGGCGAGTTCGCGGCCCTTGCGGCTTTCGTAGTTGGTAAAGAAGACGAACCCGCGTTCGTCGACGCCCTTGATAAGCACGATTCGGGCCGATGGCCGGCCGTCGTCGCCGACGGTGGCGAGCGTCATCGTGTTGGGCTCGGGAAGTTTGGCGGCGAGCGCCTCCTTGAACCAGCGATCGAACTGGGCGAAGGGGTCGGGGGCGGCATCGGCTTCGTCGAGCGAAGCACGCGAATAGTTGATGCGAAGATCGGCGAGAGTCGTCATGTTATGCAAACGCTTCAATCTGGGGCCAGTATAGCGAACGCTGAAGAATCGTGCGTGCACAGTGGCGCGTACGGGCGGGGATATCGGGCAAAATAGAGGGCTGCACGACTTACGTTTTCCTTGCTGCCATGTCCGCTGCCGACGCTGCCCTGCCCAGTTCTTCTGATCTTACCCCGAGCCCGACAATCCAGCTTGACGTGGATCGCGACCGCCGCTTCGGCGGCATCGCGCGGCTGTATGGCGCCCCCGCGCTCGCCGCGTTCGAGCGCGCGCACGTCGCCGTGATCGGGATCGGCGGCGTCGGTTCGTGGACCGCCGAAGCGCTTGCCCGCAGCGCGATCGGCACGCTGACGCTGGTCGATCTCGACAACGTCGCGGAAAGCAATACGAACCGGCAGATCCACGCGCTCGACGGCAATTACGGCAAGCCGAAGGTCGATGCGATGGCCGAGCGGATCGCGCTGATCGATCCCGCCTGCCGCGTGAACCGGATCGAGGATTTCGCGGAACCCGACAACTTCGATGCGCTGCTCGGCGGCGGTTTCGATTACGTGATCGATGCGATCGACAGCGTGCGTACGAAGGTCGCGCTGATCGCATGGTGTGTCGCGAAAGGGCAGCCGCTCATCACGGTCGGCGGCGCGGGCGGCCAGCTCGACCCGACGCGCATCCGTATCGACGATCTCGCGCTGACGATCCAGGATCCACTGCTGTCGAAGGTGCGCGCGCAGTTGCGCAAGCAGCACGGCTTTCCGCGCGGGCCGAAGGCGCGCTTCAAGGTGAGCGCCGTGTATTCCGACGAGCCGCTGATCTATCCGGAAGCCGCCGCGTGCGACATCGAGGACGGTGCGGAGCCGTCCGCGGCCGCGCATGTCGCGGGGCTCAACTGTGCGGGGTTCGGTTCGAGCGTGTGCGTGACCGCGAGCTTCGGCTTCGCTGCCGCCGCGCATGCGCTGCGCGCGATCGCGGCGCGGGCCGCCGGCTGAGCGTCGAATCGTTCGACGCTCAGGAATGCTGCGGCGCGTCACGCGCGCCGTGTGCGGTGCGGCGATTCAGCCGGGCCATTGCAGCCCGGCCGGTCGCGCGTCAGTTGAGCGCCATGCTCAGCTTGCGTCGCCATGCAGCGACGAGTTCGGGGCGATCGCCCGCCAGTTCGAACACCGAAATCATCGTGCGTCGGCCGAGATCGTCGCCGTATGTGCGGTCGCGCATCACGATTTCCAGCAATTGCTCGAGTGCGCCTTCGTACGCACGCCGTGCGATCAGGCTCTGCGCGAGGTCGAAGCGCGCTTCGAGATCGGCGGGGTTCGCGGCGATGCGTGCTTCGAGGGCGTCGGTCGGCGGCAAGTCGGCCGTCGCGTCGAGTGCGTCGAAACGGGTCTTGATCGCCTGGTAGCGCGGATCGCCGCCCTGCACTGTCTGCGGCGACAGGCGTTCGGTTTCGGCTCGCGCGAGGTCCACCTGGTTGTTCGCGAGCAGCAGCTCGATCAGGTCGAGCCGCGCGTCGTCGAAGCCGGGGTTCAGCGCGAGCGCCGCTTCGAGGTGCGTGACCGCATCGTCGTAGCGCGACTCGGCGATCGCGTATTGTGCGGCGCGGCGTTCGGCTTCGTCGGGCGCCGGCAGCAGCCGGTCGAGGAATGCGCGCAACTGGCCTTCCGGCAGCACGCCGACGAACTGGTCGACCGGGCGCCCGTCGGCGAATGCGATCACGTGCGGGATGCTGCGCGTCTGGAAGTGCGCGGCGAGTTCCTGGTTCTCGTCGACGTTCACCTTCACGAGCTTCCAGCGGCCTTCGTAGTCGGCTTCGAGCTTCTCGAGCAGCGGGCCGAGCGTCTTGCAGGGGCCGCACCACGGCGCCCAGAAGTCGACCAGCACGGGCGTGTCCAGCGACGCCTCGATGACGTCTTTCTCGAAAGTGGCAAGCGTGGTGTCCATGTCGTTCTCTTCCGTTCGAATGTCGTCAGGATGGGGGCGGCACGCCCCTTTTTCAACGCGGCTTCGATTCGGGCAGCGGAATCCACTCGGTTTCGCCCGGCACCTTGCCCATTTCCTGGTTCGTCCACGCCTGTTTCGCGCGCTCGATCGCGTCGCGGCTGCTGGCGACGAAATTCCATTCGATGAAGCGTTCGCCGTCGATCCTGTCGCCGCCGAGCAGCATCGCGCGGGCGCCGTTGCCGCTCGCGAGCGTGACCGACGCGCCCGGCGCGAGCACGGCCATCTGCTCGGCCGGCACCGGTGTGCCGTCGATCGTCAGGTCGCCGTCGACCACGTAGACCGCGCGCTCCTCGTGCGACGCGTCGAGCTCGACGCGGCCGCCGGCCGCGAATTCGGCGGCGACGTACAGCGTGCGCGAGAACGTCGTGACGGGCGAGCGTAGGCCGAACGCGTCGCCGGCGATCACCGTCAGCGCCACGCCGTTCTCGTCGCGCCTGGGCAGCGTGTCGGCCGCATGGTGTTCGAACGACGGCTCGGTGGTCTCGTTGGCGACCGGCAGCGCGACCCAGGTCTGGATCCCGTGCACCGTGTGGCCGCTGCCGCGCTGCGCATCGGGGGTGCGCTCCGAGTGGACGATGCCGCGGCCCGCCGTCATCCAGTTCACGTCGCCCGGCACGATTTCCTGCAGCGAGCCGAGGCTGTCGCGATGCAGGATCGCGCCGTCGAACAGGTAGGTGACGGTGGCGAGCCCGATATGCGGATGCGGGCGCACGTCGAGGCCGGTACCGGCCGGCAGCGTCGCGGGGCCCATGTGATCGAAGAAGATGAACGGGCCGACGAGGCGCGCGGCGAGCGCGGGCAGCGTGCGGCGCACCTGCAGGTTGCCGATGT
This sequence comes from Burkholderia sp. WTPI3, assembly GCF_021483755.1. Lineage (NCBI taxonomy): Bacteria > Pseudomonadati > Pseudomonadota > Betaproteobacteria > Burkholderiales > Burkholderiaceae > Burkholderia > Burkholderia sp. WTPI3. The sequence goes on from NZ_JAGIXF010000144.1 coordinate 5,614, forward strand.
CGCGGACGTGCGGCTTCAACAGGGCTTTGATCGGATCTGTCATGGCGGTTTCGTGAGGGCGGCGGGGATGCCGGTCATTGTACTGGCCGCGCGGCAACGACGCGCGCAACGGTGCGGTGCAGGCGCGGGCCGGCAAGCCCGGCCCGCGCGGAGCGATCGTCGGGTCGCTGCACCGCCGCTCGTGCAACCGATTCCATGCGCACGGCGCAGGTATCGAGCGGGCCGCGCGGCGAAACCCGGTAGACTGACCGGCTTCAGAACAACCATTCGATAATCGAGGAGACGCCGATGATGGCCCCGAAGGACCTGCTGCTCGCGCTGATCGTGATCCTGGCGTGGGGCGTGAACTTCGTCGTGATCAAGGTCGGCCTGCACGGCATGCCGCCGATGCTGCTCGGCGCGCTGCGCTTCACGCTCGCCGCGGTGCCCGCGGTGTTCTTCGTGCGCCGCCCGCAGATTCCATGGCGCATGCTGATCCTCTACGGCGCGACGATCCAGCTCGGCCAGTTCGTATTCTTGTTCACCGGCATGTACGTCGGCATGCCGGCCGGCCTCGCGTCGCTCGTGCTGCAGTCGCAGGCGTTCTTCACGCTCGTGTTCGCGATGCTGTTCCTCGGCGAGCGGCTGCGCGTGCAGAACCTGATCGGCCTCGCGATCGCCGCGGCCGGACTTGTCGTGATTGCGGTGCAGGGCGGTGGCGCGATGACGCTCGCGGGCTTCCTGCTGACCATCTGCTCGGCCGCGATGTGGGCATTCGGCAATATCGTCACGAAGAAGGTCGGCCGCGCGAACCTCGTGTCGCTCGTTGTGTGGGCGAGCCTCGTGCCGCCGGTGCCGTTCTTCCTGCTGTCGCTGTGGTTCGAGGGGCCGCAGCGGATCGAAGCCGCGCTCGTCGGCCTGAACGGCGCGTCGATCTTCGCGGTCGTTTATCTCGCGTTCGTCGCGACGCTCATCGGCTACGGCTTGTGGAGCCGCCTGATGTCGCGCTATCCGGCCGCGCAGGTCGCGCAATTCTCGCTGTTGGTGCCGATCGTCGGGCTCGCGTCGTCGGCGCTGTTTCTCGACGAACACCTGACGCGCGCGCAACTGATCGGCGCCGCGCTCGTGATGGGCGGGCTCGCGGTGAACGTGTTCGGCGGGAAGCTGATGCGCCATTTCGCGGCGTCGTGACGCGCCGGCACGCAGCGCGTGCCGGCGGCGGGGGAAGGGCGGCCGTCAGGCCATCCGGCTCTTCGCGAGCGGCGGATTCGCGGCAAAGTACCGCTTGATGCCGCGGAAGATCGCGTCGGCCATCTCTTCGCGATAGCTGTCGTCGTTGAGCTTGCGCTCTTCGTCCGGGTTACTGATGAACGCGGTCTCGACGAGGATCGACGGAATGTCCGGCGCCTTCAGCACCGCGAACCCGGCCTGCTCGACCGAGCCCTTGTGCAGCTTGTTGATGCCGCCGACTTCCTTCAGCACGTAGCCGCCGTAGCGCAGCGAGTCGCGGATCTGCGCGGTCGTCGACATGTCGAACAGCGCGCGGTTCACGGCCGCGTCCTGCGTCTTGATGTTGATGCCGCCGATCAGGTCCGACGAGTTTTCCTTGTTCGCCATCCAGCGTGCCGCGGCGCTCGTCGCGCCGTGGTCGGACAGCGCGAACACCGACGAACCGCGCGCGGACGGCGTCGTGAACGCATCCGCGTGGATCGACACGAACAGATCTGCGCCGACGCGACGCGCCTTCTGCACGCGCACGTTCAGCGGCACGAAGAAGTCGGCGTCGCGCGTCATCATCGCGCGCATGTTCGGCGCGCCGTCGATCTTCGCGCGCAGCTTCTTCGCGCTGTCGAGCGCGATGTGCTTCTCGTACGTGCCGCCGCCGCCGATCGCGCCCGGATCCTCGCCGCCGTGGCCCGGATCGATCGCGACCGTCAGCAGGCGCACGGTGCCGCCCTTGCCGGATTTCGGCGCGGTGAACTTGTAGGTGTCGCTGTCGTCGTCGCTGTCGTCGCGGCGCGCGATGACGGGCGGCGGTTTGACGGCCGGCCTGGCGGGCGCCGAAGGCGTGGCGGCGGCCGGCGGCGTGCGCGGCGTGGCCGGCGTGTTCTGCGCGAAACGCTGGAAGAACGCGTCGCTGTTGTCGTTGCCGGCCATGGGCGGCGGCGGGGGCGAGCCCGGGCCGGTCAGCGCGGTCGGCGGCTGCATCTGCTGCGCGCGCGCGGTGTCGTTGAGGGCCTGTTCCTTGCGTTCCGTCTGCGCGATCAGGTCGGTCAGCGGATCGGGGGCGACGGCCGGATACAGGTCGAACACGAGCCGGTACTTGTAGGTGCCCACCGGCGGCAGCGTGAACACCTGCGGCTTCACCGAACCTTTCAGGTCGAACACCATCCGCACGACGTGCGGCTGATACTGGCCGACGCGCACCGACTGGATCTGCGGATCGTTCGGCGCGATCTTCGACACGAGGTCGCGCAGCGCCTGGTCGAGATCGAGGCCGCTCAGGTCGACGACGAGCCGGTCGGGACCCTGCAACAGCTGTTGGGTATTCTGCAGCGGCTGATCGGATTCGATCGTGACGCGCGTGTAATCGCGTGCGGGCCACACGCGCACGCCGAGCACCGACGACGCATGCGCAAGCCGCGGGGCGACGAGACCGAGCACCAGCGTCGACGCGCCCGCGCGCAGGATCTGGCGGCGGCGCCAGTTGTGCGTCGCGGTGGCCGCCGATTCGATCGAGCGGAACGGTTTGATCAACATCTTTCGAGACATGCCTTTCCTGAAGCGCTGAACGCCCGGACGGTGAGGGCGCGGCCGTCGCCATCCACGTCGAGCGAGAAAACCAGATCGGGCACACCGAGCAGGGTGCCCGCCTGTTGCGGCCATTCGACGAGACAGATCGCGCTGGAATTGAAATATTCGCGAAAGCCTGCGTCGGACCATTCGGCCGGATCGTTGAATCGATACAGATCGAAGTGATAGACCTCGAGTTCCCCATCGTCGCGTGCGAATGCGTACGGTTCGACGAGCGTGTAGGTCGGGCTGCGTACGCGTCCGGTGTGACCGAGGCCGCGCAGGAGCGCGCGCACGAGGGTCGTCTTGCCCGCGCCAAGGTCGCCGACCAGCTGGATCTGCAGCCCGTCGAACGCATGGGCGCGGGCGAGTTCGCTGCGCGCCGCGTCGAGTGCGTGCGCGAAGCGGGCGCCGAAGGCCTCGGTCGCCGCTTCGTCGGCGAGTGCGATCACGCGCTCCGCGAGCGGGGCGGGCAGCGTGTCTGCATGAGGCGTATGGGACGTGGCTGGCATTCTCGTAAAATAGTGCGATGAACCGATTACCGGAACTCGCCGCATCCGACAGGCCTTCGACTCGTGCCGAAGGCGCGGCGCCGTGCGCGCTCGATGATGCGACGTTGACTGCGCTCGCCGCTCGCATCAGGGCGTGGGGGCGCGAATTGGGTTTCGGGGCGATCGGCATCAGCGATACCGATCTCTCGGATGCCGAAGCAGGCCTCGCCGCCTGGCTGGAAGCCGGGTACCACGGCGAAATGGATTATATGGCGAAACACGGGATGAAACGTGCGCGTCCGGCCGAACTTGTGGCCGGTACGCGACGCGTGATCTCCGTGCGGCTCGCCTATTTGCCGGCCGAAACGCTCGCCGCCGACACGCCCGATGCGTCGTCCGGCGCGCTCGTGCCGCACGACTGGCGCGCACGCGAGCGCGCGCGGCTCGGCGATCCGCAGGCGGCCGTCGTGTCGATCTATGCGCGCGGCCGCGATTATCACAAGGTACTGCGCAACCGGCTGCAGACGCTCGCGGAGCGCATCGAGCACGAGATCGGCGCGTTCGGCTATCGCGTGTTCACCGATTCGGCGCCGGTGCTCGAGGTCGAACTCGCGCAGAAGGCCGGCATCGGCTGGCGCGGCAAGCACACGCTGTTGTTGCAGCGCGACGCCGGTTCGCTGTTCTTCCTCGGCGAGATCTACGTCGACGTTGCGCTGCCGACCGACGCGCAAGTGTCGCCCGACACCGCGCCCGAAACGCCCGGCGCGCACTGCGGCAGTTGCACGCGCTGCATCGGCGCATGCCCGACCGGCGCGATCGTCGAGCCGTATCGCGTCGACGCGCGCCGCTGCATCTCATACCTGACGATCGAATTGAAAGGCAGCATTCCCGAGCCGCTGCGGCCGCTGATCGGCAATCGCGTGTACGGCTGCGACGACTGCCAGCTCGTGTGCCCGTGGAACAAGTTCGCGCAGGCCGCGCCCGTCGCCGATTTCGACGTGCGGCACGGCCTCGATCGCGCGGCGCTCGTCGATCTGTTCGGCTGGGATGCCGACACGTTCGATACGCGGATGCAAGGCAGCGCAATCCGGCGTATCGGTTATGAAAGCTGGCTGCGCAATCTCGCGGTCGGGCTCGGCAATGCGCTGCGCGCGCCGGCGGACCGGCTCGCGTCGCATGCGCGCGACGCGATCGTCGCCGCGTTGCGGG
>NZ_JAGIXF010000145.1:0-9905 GCF_021483755.1 Burkholderia sp. WTPI3
ACATGGCGACGATGCTCGGCTTCCTCGCGTTCGACGCGAACGTTGCACAGCCGGTGCTCGATACGCTCGTGAAGGAAGTGGCCGACCGTTCTTTCAACTGCATCACGATCGACGGTGACACGTCGACGAACGACTCGTTCATCCTGATCGCGTCGGGCAAGAGCACGTTGCCCGCGATCACGTCGACCGATTCGCCGGCCTATGCGGCGCTGCGCGATGCGGTCACGCAGGTCGCACAGGTGCTGTCGCAACTGATCGTGCGCGACGGCGAAGGCGCGACGAAATTCATGACGGTGCAGGTCGAAGGCGGCAAGAGCGTCGCGGAATGCCGCCAGATCGCGTACGCGATCGGTCATTCGCCGCTCGTGAAGACAGCGTTCTATGCATCCGACCCCAACCTCGGTCGCATTCTCGCGGCGATCGGCTATGCGGGCGTCACGGATCTCGACGTCGGCAAGATCGATCTCTATCTCGACGACGTGCTCGTCGCGAAGGCTGGTGGCCGCAATCCGGCCTACCAGGAAGAGGATGGCCAGCGTGTGATGAAGCAGAGCGAAATCACGATCCGCGTGGTGCTCGGCCGCGGCGACGCGCAGGCAACCGTCTGGACGTGCGACCTGTCGCACGATTATGTGAGCATCAACGCGGATTACCGCTCCTGATCGGGGCGCTCGAACGACATGGACAAGCTCGAACAGTTTCTGACGCGCGCGGAAGCGCTGCTGGGCCGCCTCGAGGGAATGCTGCCGCCAGCGCCGGCAGCGGTCGACTGGCATGCCGCCACCGCGTTCCGCTGGCGCAAGCGCCAGGGGCGCGGCTATCTGCAGCCGGTGTCGGCCACGTCGTCGATCACGCTCGACGACCTGCACAACATCGATCGGCAGAAGGGGTTGATCGACCAGAACACACGACAGTTCGTGCAGAGCAAGCCGGCGAACAACGTGCTGCTGACCGGCGCTCGCGGCACCGGCAAGTCGTCTCTGATCAAGGCGTGCCTGAACGCGTATGCGAAGGACGGGCTGCGCCTGATCGAAGTCGACAAGGACGACCTGCACGATCTGGGCGACATCGTCGATCTGATCTCGCAGCGTCCGGAGCGGTTCATCGTGTTCTGCGACGACCTGTCGTTCGAGGACGGCGAATCGGGCTACAAGGCGCTGAAGGTTGCGCTGGATGGTTCGATCGCCGCGCAGTCGGACAACGTGCTCATCTACGCGACGTCGAACCGCCGCCATCTGTTGCCGGAGTACATGAGCGACAACGAGTCGTACAAGCATCTGCCGGACGGCGAGATCCACCCCGGCGAAGTCGTCGAGGAGAAGATCTCGTTGTCGGAGCGCTTCGGCCTGTGGGTCAGCTTCTATCCGTTCAAGCAGGACGACTATCTCGACATCGTCGGGCACTGGCTGCGTCATTTCGGCTGCCCGGACGCGGAGATCGAAACGGCGCGCGGCGATGCGCTCGTCTGGGCGCTCGAGCGCGGGTCCCGCTCGGGGCGGGTCGCGTGGCAGTTCGCACGTGATTGGTCGGGCCGCAAGGAGCAGGCATGAGCACGGATTCCGCAGCGGGCGCCGTGGGCGGTCGCAAGGTGACGGAGGTCGCAGTCGGCGTGATGGTGCAGCCGGATGGGCGGTATCTGCTCGCACAGCGGTTGCTGGGCAAGCCGTACGAAGGTTACTGGGAGTTTCCGGGCGGCAAGCTGGAAGCCGGCGAGAGCGTCGAGGACGCGCTCGCGCGCGAACTGCACGAGGAACTCGGCATCGTCGTCACGGCGAGCCATCGCTGGCATACGCTCGAGCACGATTATCCGCACGCATACGTGCGGCTCTATTTCTGCAAGGTGACGGGCTGGACGGGCGAGCCGCACAGCAAGGAAGGGCAGGCGTTCGTGTGGCAGCAACTGCCGGTCGAGGTTGCGCCGCTGTTGCCGGCGGCGCTGCCGGTGCTCGAACTGCTGGAGAAGGAAGCGGCGTCGCAATGACGCCGCGGCGGCCCGCCCGAAAGGCGGGCCATATCGCTGGCGGGCGGGTTCGCGTGCCGCTCAGCTGTCGCGACGGCCGTCGGTGCCGTCTTCCTCGGACGACGGGCCTTCGTCGGACGATCCGCCGATCCGGTACTTTTCCGCGGCCCATGCGCCGAGGTCGAGCTGCTTGCAGCGGGCCGAACAGAAGGGACGGAACTGATTTTCAGGCGTCCAGCGCACTTCTACGCCGCACGAAGGGCATTTCACAACGGTAGTCATACGAAACGTCGAACCGGCACGCGGTCGTTACAGATTGCACAGGGTCAAATGGAATGGCACGTCGATGTCCACCGCGCGCGGACGCACGTCGCCGTCCTGCATGGTGAACCGTACCCAAAGCATGTATTTGTTCGCGCTCGCTTCGGGGATCACGCGCAGTTCCGGCGGCACGCGTACCTGCATCAGCTGGTAGGTGCGCCCCGACAGCATCTGCTGATAGCTGCCCTGCATCGCCATCACTTTCGACGCCTGTCCCGATTCGCGCGCGAGCCGCAGCACGATCGTCGCGGCGTCGCGCAGCGGCAGCAGCGGCATGATCCATTTCGCGATGTCCTGGCGCCGCTGTTCGGCGGGCCATTGCTGCCACGCATAGTAGGACGGCAGATCGAACTTGCACGTGCCGCCGGGAATCACCGCGCGGCTGCGGATGCTGGCAAGCCACTCGTTGTCGACCAGATGTTGCCCGGTCTTGCCCTGCATCTGCGCGAGATTGGCGAGCGTCTGCTCGATTTCGCCGAGCACGGCTTCGAGTGCGTTCTGTTCGATACCCGGATTGCCGCGAAAGGGGGCGAGCGTCTGGCGTTGACGTTCGAGCTCCTTCATCAGATCCGATTTCAGATCCGCGCGGCCCGTCACCTCGGCGATTTCGAACAGCGTCGTCAGCGCGATGTGGTGCTCACGCGGGTCCTCCTGAGCCAAAAAGAACGCGAAGCGCTCGAACAGGTCTTCGAGGCGCAACAGCGTGCGAATTCGCTCGTTGAACGGATACTCGTAAAGAATCAAGCGCGCTCGCCTCTCGGGGTAGGGATTGAAACAATGCAGGACATTCTAATGCTCACTCTCTACCCTAGCAACGCGCCAATTTCGTACACCATCACGATCGCGCATGCCGATCAGCGCGCGGCGGCCGCGAATTCGAGATAACGTTGGTGCAATGCGTCGACTTCGGCGGCGAGCGCATCGGGTGTCGTCGCGTCGTTGACGATCACGTCGTCGGCCGCCGCGAGACGCGCTTCGCGTGTCGCCTGCCTTGCGATGATCGCTTCGACCTGCTCACGCGTGAAACCATTGCGCCGCATCACGCGCGCAATCTGCGTTTCTACGGAACAGTCGACGACGAGCACACGATTGCTGCGCGCCTTCCAATTACCTGACTCCACGAGCAGCGGTACGACGTAGATCACGTACGGGCCCTGCGCTTCGCCAGCTTCGCGATCGGTCTCGGCGCGGATCAGCGGATGCGTGATCGCTTCGAGACGCCGGCGTGCATCGTCGTCGCTGAAAATCAGTGCGCGCATCCTGGCGCGATCGAGCGAGCCGTCGGCCGCGACGAAATCCGGCCCGAATGCGTGCTCGATCGCCGGCATCGCGAGACCGGCCGGAGCAGTGATGCGGTGCGCGATCAGATCCGTATCGACGAGCGATGCGCCGCGCGCGGCGAACAGGTCGGCGACGGTCGTCTTGCCGCTGCCGATGCCGCCGGTGAGTCCTATTGCAAACATGTGAGCCTCCGCCGGGCCGCCACAACGACGCGAATCGCCTCGCCTCGACGCAGCGAACGATGCGAATGCGGGCGGCGTGTCATGTCAGCCGCCGAGCGCCGAATAAAAAGGGGTACCGAAAAACAGTGTCGCGACGCCGCCTGCTGCCAGGAACGGACCGAACGGAATCGGCTCCTCGAAGCGCATGCGGCCGCGCCACGTCGCGATGAGCCCGACGATCGCGCCCGTCACCGCGGCGAACAGCACGACCTGCGGCAGTGCGGCCCAGCCCATCCATGCGCCGAGCGCGGCGAGCAGCTTCAGGTCGCCGAAGCCGATGCCTTCGATCCCGCGCAACCATTTGAACAGCCAGTAGATCGACCACAGGAACAGGTAGCCGACCATCGCACCGACCACGGCTGAACGCAGCGACGTGAACGTGCCGCCGAGGTTCAGTGCGAGTCCGGCCCAGAGCAGCGGCAGCGTCATCGAATCGGGCAGGTAGCCGGTCCGAATGTCGATCGCGCTCATCGCCAGCAACGCGGCGCATAAACCGAACGCGGCGAATGCGGCGCCGGTGGGGCCGAACGCGGCGAGCGAACCGGCGGCGAGCAGCGCGCCCGCGAGTTCGACGAGCGGATAGCGCACGCCGATCGCGTGGCCGCACTGCCGGCAGCGCCCGCGCAATATCAGATAGCTCGCGAGCGGGATGTTCTCCCACGCGCGCAGCACGTGGCCGCAATGCGGGCATGCACTGCGCGGGCGCCACAGATCGTAGTGAGCCGGATAGCCGTCGTCGGGTGCGGCACGCGTGTTGCCGGTCGCTTCGGCGATTTCCGCTTCCCACGCTCGCTGCATCATCACCGGAATCCGGTGCACGACCACGTTGACGAAACTGCCGACGCATAGACCGAGGACGACGGCGAACGCGTACCGTACCGCGGGCGGCAGCAACGCCAGCGCGAGCAGCGTGCTGTCGGGTGAATCGAAAACGGTGTACAGGGGCGCGGGCGTCATGGGCTCGGGTTGGAACTTTAAAGGCGACAGAGTCGGTTGCGATGCTACACCACGTTGCCGAGCTGAAGGATGGGCAGATACATTGCGATGACGAGGCCGCCGACGAGTGCGCCCAGCACGATCACGATCAGCGGCTCGCCGAGCGCTGCGATCGCGTCGAGGCGAGCGTCGAGCTGGCGTTCGCATAGCGTCGCGATGTCGGCAAGCATCGTGTCGAGCGCGCCGGTTTCCTCGGCGACGGCGATCGGCTGTACCACGTCGTCGGGGAAGCAACCTGCTTCTTGCATCGCGTCGGCAAGACGCGCGCCGCGCAGCACGCGTACCGCGATGCGCGCGGTGGCCTGTTCGAACACCGGGTGGCCGGCCGTGCGTTCGAGCGTCGCGAAGGCATCGGCGAGCGGTACGCCGGCGCCAAGCAATGTCGCCAGCGAGCGACACCAGCGCGCGGCCTCGAACCGCCTGAGTGCGCTGCCGAAGAATGGCGCATCCAGCAGGCGCCGCGCGAGCGCGTAGCGCAGCGCCGCCGAGCGTCGCAGCGCGTGATGTGCCGCAAGCCCCGCCGCTGCCGCGGCGGCGGCGAACGTGCCGCCCCATGCCGCCGTCGCGGATGACAGCGCGAGCAGGGCACGGGTCGGCGCCGGCAGCGCCGCGCCGAAGCCGTCGAAGATCTGCCGGAACGTCGGTACGACCCACACCATCAACGCGGCCGAGATCGCGAGCGCGAACAGGATGACGGCAGCCGGGTAGGCCAGCGCGATCCGCAGCTTGCGCCACTGGGCATCCGCACGTTCGCGATGCTCTGCGACACGCGTCAGGACGGTAGCGAGCGCACCCGATGCTTCGCCGACTTCGATCAGTTGCCGATACAGCGTGCCGAACTGGGACGGATAGCGTGCGAGTGCGGCGGCGAAGCGCTGGCCGCCGACGATTTCGCGCGCGAGGCCCGCCGCGATGCGCGGCAGCCCGTCACGCGTGCGCGTGCGGGCGAGCATGTCGAGCGACGGCGCGAGCGGCAGTCCGGCTTGCAGCAGGCTTGCAAGCTGGCGCGTGAAGCGCGTGACGTCTCGTGCGCCGGCTGCTGGCGGCCGGGCCGTGCCACGCACGTCGAGTGCCAGCACCGCGATGCCGTCGCGCGAGAGCGCCGTGCGCGCTGCGGCCGGATCGAATGCGATGACGATTCCGCTGCATCGCGTGCCGTCGCGGCGACGACCGCGCCACCTGAAGCGGGTTTCGGAAGGCGGCGTGCGCATTGCGATTACGCGTCCGGGGTCGCGGCGAGTGCTTCTGCCATGCTCGTCGTGCCGTCGCGAACGTGCGCGAGCGCGGCATCGCGCAGGCCGAGCACGCCCTCGGCCGCCGCGCATTGCGCGAGCGCCCCGACACTCGCGCGCGCCACGATGCGCTCTGCCATCTCCGCTGAAACCGGCATCGTCTGATGCAGGCCGATCCGGCCGCGATAACCGATGCCGTGACAGGCGGCACAACCCCGCGCGACGAACGGGCGCCAACCGGATTCCAGGGCCGCCGAATCGCAGCCGGCTTCACGCAGCACGCACGCGGGTGCATCGGAGCGCACACGACACGCGATGCACAGACGCCGAACGAGGCGCTGCGCGGTGACGAGGCGCAACGCGGCCGCGAGGTTGTACGGCGCGACACCGATGTCGAGCAGTCGCGCGACGGCGGCCGGCGCGTCGTTCGTATGCAGTGTCGACAGCACGAGGTGGCCCGTCTGCGCGGCCTTGATCGCGACGTCGGCCGTCTCCGCATCGCGAATCTCGCCGACCATGATGACGTCCGGGTCCTGCCGCAGCAGCGCGCGCAACGCGGTCGCGAAGGTGAGGCCGGCCTTCTCGACGACGCCGACCTGGTTGATGCCGTCGAGCTGGATCTCGGCCGGATCCTCGACCGTGCATACATTGTGTGCGTCGCGGTCGAGCATCTGCAGCGCGCAGTAGAGCGACAGCGTTTTGCCGCTGCCGGTCGGCCCGGTGACGAGCACGAGGCCGTGCGGTGCGCGTATCGCAACCTCCATTGCAGCCGCCTGCCGTGCGTCGAAGCCGAGGCGCGCGAGCGTGAGGTCGGGCGGCAGGGTTTCCAGGCGACGCAGCACGAGTTTCTCGCCGAACAGCGTGGGCAGAGAGCTGACCCGATAGTCGCCCCGCATGCCGGCGTCGACCGCAATGCGCAGTCGACCGTCCTGTGGGAGCCGGCGTTCGGCGATGTCCATACGCGCGAGCACCTTGATCCGCGTGACGAGTGCGTCGCGCAGGTGAGCGGGCGGTCGCGCATGTTCATGGAGTACGCCGTCGATGCGCAGACGGATGCGCCAGCCGGATTCGAACGGTTCGACGTGGATGTCGGATGCATCGCGCACGCGGGCTGCGTGAAGCGTGTCGGTCAGCAACCGGACGGCGGGAGAATCGTCGAGCTGCGCCGCATCGAGCGGGCGGGCGCGCGATGCGGGCAACGTGTCGGGGGGAGCAGGCGACCGCTCGGTATGCAGCGGCGCCGCGGGAGAATTGAAATGCATGTGAGCCGGCGTGTCGGACGCCTGTTGATCGTGACCGGTAAATGATCGCGGATCGTCGGCGGCGCCGGCAGTCGACCGTTCGGCTAGTGCGCGGCGGCGCGTGCGCGCGTGCCGCGCGGCTTGAAGAGTTTGACGGTGCGCACGGCCTGATCGTCGCTGCGCATCACCTCGAGCATCACGTCGCGGATTTTCAGGCACACGTCGCCTTCCGGAATTTCCTCGAGGATTTCGAGGATCAGGCCGTTCAGCGTTTTCGGCCCGTCGGTCGGCAGTTGCAGGTGCAGCCAGCGGTTCAGTTCGCGCAGCGGCATGCTGGCGGCGACGATACATTCGCCGTTCTCGTCCCAGCCGCCCGCGCGCTCGCTGCGCGGCATCGACGTCGTGAATTCGCCGATCAGTTCCTCGATGATGTCCTCGGGCGTGACGAGGCCTTCGAGTTCGCCGTACTCGTTGACGACGAGCGCGGTACGTTGCCTGCTTTCCTGGAAATACTGGAGCTGCTGAACGACCGGCGTGCCCGACGGCACGTAGTACGGTTCGGCGAGCAGCGTGCGCAGCGTTTCGCGGTCGAAATCCTGGTTGTGCAGCGCGGTGAGCGTCTTGCGCACGTGCAGCACGCCGAGCACCTTGTCGATGTCGCCCTCGTACACGATCAACCGGTTGTGATAGCAGGTCTCGAGCTGGTGCAGGACGTCGTCGAGCGGCGCGTAGAAGTTGAGCGACTCGATCTGGCGGCGCGGCACCATCACGTCGTCGACGGTGATGTTTTCGAGGTCGAACAGGTTGAGCAGGATGCTGCGGTGCTTGGTCGGCATGAAACTGCTCGACTCGAGCACGATCGCGCGCAGCTCGTCGGCCGACATCCGCTGGTCGCGGCCCTTCTTCGTGTTGATGCGCAGCACCCAGAGCACGCCGTTCGCGAGTGCATTGACGAACCAGACGACCGGCTTGAACACGCGCATGAGCGGCGCGATCACGAGGCTCGCAGGTAGCGCGATGCGCTCGGGATAGGTCGCGCCGACGATCTTCGGCGCGATTTCCGCGAACACGATGATCAGGAACGCGACGACACCGGTCGCGATCGACAGCGCGAGGTTGTTACGGCCGAACGTATGCAGCGCGAGCGACGTCGTCAGAACCGGGATGATCGTGTTGAACAGGTTGTTGCCGATCAGGATCACGCTGAGCAGCAGGTCGGTGCGGGTGAGCAGGCCCTGCGTGGTCTTCGCGCCGAGCACGCCCTGGCCGGCGAGATGCTTCAACCGGTGACGGTTGAGCGCCATCATCGCGGTCTCGGAAATGGAAAAGAAGCTGGAGCAGAGGAGAAGCAGGAAGACGGCGCTGATTTGCGCCCATAAGGGAATTTGGTCCACGCGTCGGAAAGGGCAGTGAAGGACAGGAATGGAGGGAATATAGCAGAGGCCAGTGGCCGGGATGTGTCGCACATGGCGCGACGGCCCGTGCGAACGGGCAAAAAAAAACCGTGCACATGGTGCACGGTTTTTTCAAAATCTGGTCGGGGTGAGAGGATTCGAACCTCCGGCCTCTACGTCCCGAACGTAGCGCTCTACCAGGCTAAGCTACACCCCGATTTTTTGCCCTTCCAACTTCGCAGTTTTCGTTTGGATCGCTGCGTCGTCTCAAGCAAGAACGTAACTATAACGATGTTTTTTCCAAAATGGAATACCTTGATGAAGAAATTTTTCGAGACAAGGTATCGCCTTCGATTCGCGGCGCGTTTACGACTGCCGCGACGTCGAGTACGAGCACAGCTCGAGCAGGCTTTCCTTGTAGATCGAATCCGGGAACGCGGTGATCGCGGCCGCCGCGGCCTGTGCTTCCTGGCGTGCGCATTCGAGCGTATGGTCGAGCGCACCCGAACGTGTGATCGCGTCGAAAATCGTATCGAAGCGATCGGTGCCGCCCTGTTCGATCGCTTCGCGGGCGAGCGCGGACTGTTCGGGCGTGCCGCGTTCGATCAAATAGATGAGCGGCAGCGTCGGCTTGCCTTCGCGCAGATCGTCGCCGGCGTTCTTGCCCATCGCCTCGGCCGTGCCCGCGTAGTCGAGCCAGTCGTCCATGATCTGGAATGCGGTGCCGATGCGGCGGCCATACTCGGCCGCGGCAGCTTCGGTCGGCGCATCGGCGCCCGAGAGCACTGCGCCCAGTCGTGCCGATGCTTCGAACAGCTTCGCGGTCTTGTAGCGGATCACCTGCATGTAGCGCGTCTCGTCGACGTCCGCATCGTGCATGTTGAGAAGCTGCAGCACTTCGCCTTCGGAAATGATCGTCGTCGCTTCCGACAGGATCTCCATCACGCGCATCTTGCCGACGCCGACCATCATCTCGAACGAGCGCGAATAGAGATAGTCGCCTACCAGCACGCTTGCCGCGTTGCCGAACAGCGCGTTGGCCGTCTGGCGACCGCGGCGCAGTTCGGACTCGTCGACGACGTCGTCATGCAGCAGCGTGGCGGTGTGGATGAACTCGACGACGGCAGCCAGCACGTGCCGCTGGTGCGACGTCTCGCCGAGCGCGCCGGCGACGAGCAGCAGCAGGGCCGGACGCAGCCGCTTGCCGCCCGCACCGATGATGTACTCGGCGATCTGGTTGATCAGCAGTACGTCGGACG
>NZ_JAGIXF010000146.1:0-9834 GCF_021483755.1 Burkholderia sp. WTPI3
GTTGATTCAGATCGACGGCAGCGATCATCGGTGGTTCGAGGAACGGGCGCCGGCCTGCATCACCAATCCGAGCGACAGCACGCGCGGCTTCAAAGTGCGAACGAGTTCGAGTGTGGCGGCCCCATCTGTCGCCTCACCGGCGACATCGACGTCGACGACCTCCGCGAGGACGCTGCGCACACCCGCCCGCATGACAGCATGCGCGTCGGAAATCAGCACTTTGACCATAGCAAACACCCATCTGCTCGGCAGGTGAACGAACCCGCAATGACGTGCGATTCACACGCACCGGTTTGTTTGAAAGCATGGGACACGTAAAGGCATGTCGTCTGCACGCTGACGTACAAAGTGCGGCGGCCTGGGCCGATCGCCACGGCACGCGCGCTTCCGAGCGAGACAAGGTCCATTCAAACCCGGAGCCGAATGTCGAGCGATACCCCGAAGTTGCGCCGCCTTGATCCAGATCAGCTCGCAAGGCAGGCCCGTGCCGATGCTGTTCATACGGCGTCGACGGTGTTCCAGCCTGCCGTACGACGTCATCCATACACACGTCAAAGGAGTCGCCATGAGCGCCGAACGGATAAAGGAGATGTGGGCCGAATTCGATGACCTTGCTTCGAAAAGCGAAAACGAGGATGTTCAATTTCTGATCCGGGCGATCAAGCTACACGCAGAACTGATGAATGCCCGACTCGCCGCGCTCGATGCGTTGGGCAGCGTCAACGTTCAAACCAGACCGACATGATGTGCAGCCGGTAGCGGACGGCCGGGCCAGGTTCATCAAGGCCCGGCCCCTGTTTGCTCCAGCGATGATCCCGCCGGGGCCCGCCGCACGGCGCCCTGTCCCGATCCACCAGCGCTCGCCTAGCTGCGGCGGTTGCCGAAGAGCCGCATCAGCATCAGGAACAGGTTTAGAAAGTCGAGATAGAGCGCAAGCGCTCCCATGATCGCCTTCTTGCCGGCGATTTCCCCCTCTTCGCCCGCTACGTAGATACGCTTGATGCGTTGCGTGTCGAACGCGGTGAGCCCCGTGAACACGAGCACGCCGATCACGGAAACGACCAACTGCAGCGCCGACGATGCCAGGAAGAGATTCACGAGCCCCGCGATGACGATGCCGATCAGCCCCATGAACAGAAAGGAGCCGAAGCGCGACAGATCGGCCCGTGTCGTGTAGCCATAGAGGCTCGTTGCACCGAACGTGGCCGCGCTGATGAAGAACACACGCGCAATGCTCTCGCCTGTATATACGAGGAAGATGCCGGAAAGCGAGAGCCCGACCAGCGCGGCGTAGGCCCAGAAACCGATCTGCGCCGCGCCGGAGCTAATGTGCTCGATGCGGAAGCTCAGAAACATGACCAGCGCCAGCGGTGCGAGCAGCACCACCCAGAAGAGGGGCGTTCCGGCAATCGACACGTAGAACCCGGTCGATGCGCCGAGATAGGCAACGGCGCCCGTCAGCGCCAGGCCCCCGGCCATATAGTTGTAGATGCGTCGCACATACTGGCGAAGGCCGACGTCGTCGCCGCCCAATACGCGCTGCGACTCTTCTGCTCGCGCCCCCTGTCGAAAGTCGCTTCCCATGATCGATTCTCCTCGGACCGCAGTTGTGGCGGCCGCGCTTCGTCGTAGCCGTTCCCGTGATCAATCTCGCCCCTCGGGTCATCGGGCACCTTGACGCACATCAAGCCTATCCGGCGCCGCACCGGCTCTGCAGGGCCTTGCGCGCACCCGAATTGCAGCGCACGAAGCCGCGGATCTGCTTGAGTTGTGTCAAGCCGCGCGCGAAATGCACCGGCATGGCCTGCCGCATCCGGATCGGTTGACGCATCTCAATCGCCGTGCGTGGAACGTAGATATCGTGGCGCGAGTGCTCGCCAATGACGGCAGCGAGATCCGCGTCCGCGGGCGTCGACGGCGGTTTCATCCATTCTGAACAGGGACATCTCCATGCAACGCAGCACACGGGATTCGGATCGAGCCGCCCGCCGACGCGCGGCCGGCATCGATCGGGACAACAGCCGGTTCTATCTGGTGGGCGGCGGCATCGCATCGCTGGCGGCGGCGGCCTTTCTGATCCGGGACGGCGACGTACGCGGCTGCAATATCACGATCATCGAAGCGCTCGATCGCCTGGGCGGCAGCCTGGACGGCGCGGGTTCGGCCGACGAGGGCTACGTGATCCGGGGCGGCCGCATGCTCGAAAGCAAGTACCTCTGCACTTACGATCTGTTTTCGTCGATCCCGACGCTCGACAAGCGATGTTCCGTCACCCGCGAAATCCTCGACTGGAACGAGACCATGCGGACCGCGTCGAAGTCGCGCCTGGTGCGCGACGGCCGACGGGTAAACAAGCCGCTCTTCGGGCTCGACGAAGGACACATCGTCGCGCTGGAGCGCCTGTCGATCGAGCCGGAAAGCATGCTCGGAGACAGCCGGATCTCGGATCACTTCAACGCCGGTTTCTTCACGACGAATTTCTGGCTGATGTGGTGCACGACCTTCGCGTTCCAGCCGTGGCATAGCGCGGTCGAATTCAGGCGCTACCTGCTCCGGTTCGCGCACATGGTGTCCGGATTCAACCAGCTACAGGGGATCATGCGCACGGTCTACAACCAGTACGATTCGCTGGTGAGGCCGCTCGAGAAATGGCTCGACGAGCGCGGCGTGCGCTTCGAGTCGAATACCCGCGTGACCGATCTCGTGTTGAGCCGCGCCGATGGCGAGACCCGCGTCGAGCAGATCGTCTGCGAGCGCGACGGCGCCACCAGCCGAATCGCGGTGCGCGAAGGCGATTGCGCGATCGTCACGCTGGGCTCCATGACGGAAGGATCGAGTCTCGGCGGCATGGATCGCCCCGCGACCCTCAACGGCCGAGCCGACGCCGGTGCATGGGCGCTGTGGGAGAAGATCTCGGCCGGACGGCCGGCGTTCGGACGCCCGGCCGCGTTCGCCGATCACATCAACGAATCCAAATGGCTGTCGTTCACGGCCACGCTGCGCGAGCCCGCCCTGCTCCGGCGGATTCGCGACCTGACCGGCAATGTTCCCGGCGAAGGCGGTCTGATCACCTTCGCGGAGTCGAGCTGGCTGATGTCGATCGTCGTGCCGCATCAGCCGCATTTCGTCGGTCAGCCCGAGGACGTCAGCGTGTTGTGGGGATACGGGCTGTTCGTCGACGCGCCCGGCAACTTCGTCGAGAAGCCGATGGCGGCCTGCACGGGGCGCGAGATCATGACCGAATTGCTCGGACATCTGCGACTCACCGAGCAGGCTGACGACCTCCTCGCCAGGCTCACCTGCATACCGTGCATGATGCCCTTCATCACGAGCCAGTTTCTGGCGCGCAAGGACGGCGACCGGCCGCAGGTAACGCCGGAAGGCACCGCCAATCTTGCTTTCGTCGGGCAGTTCTGCGAACTGCCCGACGACGTCGTGTTTACCGTCGAATACTCGATCCGCAGCGCGCAGGCGGCCGTCGCGGCACTGCTCGATCTCGACCGCCGGCCGCCCCCGGTCTACAAGGGACAGCACGACCCACGGGTGCTGTATCGGGCATTCACGACGCTGCATGACGCCTGAGGACGGCATGCAGGACGGCGGGCGCGGCGCCCGCCGGTCCGACCGGCAAGCGCCCGCGACCGGTTCGCGTCCTTGACTTGAATCAGGCGGGGCCCGCGGGCGGGCCCGATTCCAGATGCGCGGCCGGGGTGGCCCGGGTGACAGCGCGCAGCGCATCGATCTCGTCGAGCAGATCGAGCGCGAGCGCGATGCCGGGCGGGTTGATCATCAGATCCCGGGACAGGCGCTGCGCGATCGCGACACGGCGCAGCACCGCCCCGCTGAAACGCCACTCTCGCGGACAGGCGCCCAGCGGGTCGAGTGCGCCCTCGGCGACCCACAGCGTCAGTTCCTCCTCGGACGCGCCGCTTATCCGGCACAGCTCGACGAACGTCAACTCGACGCGCTCGTCGATGACCTGTCCTTGCAGATAGACGGCTCTGGATTCTTTCATGATGCATCACCCGTAAAAATGCGCGCGCGGATCGAAATCGAACGACTGACGCATGGTGTCGTAGGCAGCCTTGCTCCGCTCGCTGTCGGCGGGCGGCAGGACAATCTTGAGCTTCACGTACAGGTTGCCGGGCGGTTCGCCGGGAATCCCCTTGCCATTCAATCGCAGCCGTCTTCCGGATGGCGAGTTCCCGGGCACGGTCACCGCGACCTCGCCGTCGGGCGTCGGCGTCGTGACCGTTGCGCCGAGTGCCGCTTCCCACGGCGCGACCGGGAGATCGACCGTCACATCCCGGTCGTTCACCTGAAAACGCGGATGGTCGCGAAACGCGATCTCGAGATACAGATCGCCGGGCGCACCGCCGCTGTGCCCGGCGCCGCCCTGTCCCGCCAACCGGATGTACTGTCCGGCCCGAATGCCTTTCGGGATGGAGACATTCAGCGTCCGCGGCTGCAGCCGCACGTGTCCCTGCGGGTCGACGCCCGGCACGCTCAGCGAAATGACGCGCTGCGCGCCGCGATACGCGTCTTCCAGGTCGACGACGAGCTTCGCATGGTGATCGCGCCCGGCGTTGAGCGACCCATCCGGCCTGGCCCGCCCGGCGGCGAAGATCGACGCCAGATAGTCGTCGAAGTCGGGCGGCGCGCCGGCTCCGCTGAATTCGAACCCTTCGTCCCAGTTCGGCTCCGGGCGAAATGACTCGCCGCCGTGCCATCCGGCGCCGAGCCTGTCGTAGGCGGCCCGCTTCTCGGGGTCCTTCAACACCTCGTAGGCGTGCCCGACTTCCTTGAAGTGCACTTCGGCATCCTGATGCTTGCTGACGTCGGGGTGATATTTGCGCGCTAGCTTGCGATACGCCCGCTTGATGTCGTCCTGCGTCGCGTCGCGCGCCAGGCCCAGCACCTCGTAGTAGTCCTTGTATTCCATGAGAAAGACCTGACGGGAAAAGCGATGGATCGATGGACCGGCCGGCGCATGCGCCGATGCAGTCTGGCCGAAGCGGTGCGAAAGCGTCGTTTACGCATGTTCGAACTCCTCCTTCGCAGCGTATTCAGCGATCTGGCAACGGGATTGACCCATGTCAACGGCTCACCGGCAAGCGTGGTCGTCGATGTGAAGACCCGGAACGGGGGCGCCACTTGGAGCACCATGCCAACATCCTGAACGAACGCTGGTACCCGCGCGCGTCCGACTGGCGCGATCTGCTCGCCGTCCTGCTGGTGCTCGGCCTGGCGGTGCTCGTCGGCGCAGCCGCACGCCAGATGGTCGGCCCTCTCGTGATCGCTCAGCACGCACCCATCCGCAGGGACGTGCGGCCGACCGCAAGCGGCTGTTGCGCGAGCATCTCGAACATTTCGTAGCGCTTGCCGGCCACATCCGGGCAGTCCTCGACGAGCGGGACGGGCATCGGGCGCCGCGCGAACGTTTTGATCTCGAGCTGGAAGATCACCTCAACCCGCAGGACGCGGCGGATACGCTTCGAACCGTCATCGACTGGAGCCGCGCCTCGGGGCTATACACCTACGACGACGCGACCCGCATGTTCGGCGCCGGTGATGACTAACGCAGGCAGCCCTCGTCATTTCCATCGGACCCATCGGTCGGGCCGGTTGCACGCGGCCGTGCTGGGCGCCAACGACGGCGTGCTGTCGATGGCCAGCCTAATGGTCGGCATGGCGTCGGTGGGGATGGCGCCTCGTACGAGGCTCACCGCCGGCATCGCCGGGCTTGCGGCCGGGATGCTGTCGATGAGCGCCGGGGAATACGTGTCGGTCAGCTCGCAGGCGGATGGCGAATCCGGCGATACGGAAATCGACCGGCCGGCGCTGCAAGCCGATTATGCGCACGAGCAGAACGAACTGGCCGACATCTACGTCCAGCGCGGCCTCGATGCGGTGCTGGCGCGCCAGGTCGCCGAACAACTGATGGCGCACGATGCGCTCGCCGCGGCGAGCGCCTCGCTCGTCAGCTTCGCCGCAGGCGGCGTCGGGCCACTGCTCTCCGCCGTTCTCGCATCGCCCTCGCGGGCTGTCGCTGCCGTCATCGCGGTTGCGAGCTTGTGTTCCATATTGGCGCGCGGCGATCATGGCCCGCGTGCGCGACGTCATCGCCGGCGGGTTGTAGGGATTCTGCGGCGGCACCAGACACCGGCCGATGCGCTCCCGCATCTCGCTGCGGGAAAGGTTCAGCTTGCCTTCATCGAAATACCCGCCGAGATAGACTAGCCTGGGCGTGTCCCGAGCGGCCCGCTGGCGATCGTCGCCCGGCCACAATGACTGAGCGGGTTGCAGCGCTGCTTGGCCGCGTGCCACCTGCCTGGAACCCAAACAGCAACCGCTTGATCTGAAATCAATATTTATTGGGGACATGCCGCACCCCCATGCAATATGGATCGCTCTAACCGGTGAATTGCATTGAAATCAAGACCACCCCGAAATACCGGGTTCCATATCGATCGCGCGCGATCGCGCACCTTGATCAGACATGTGCCGGCATTATAATTTTTGAAGGTGGATTCGCATTCGAACGGCCATCCCCAATTCATCGAGACAGGGGACAAATTGCTGTCACTATCCCGCCTAGTCGTCGGATCGGTAAGATATGATGGTTGGCCCTTCCACCGATTCCCGCAGCGCCCACATCGGCCGGGTTCTCGTTCGTCAGCCGGACGCAAGCGCAGGAGCCACACATGCAGGGCAACCCGCCCCTTACCGAAAATCACCTGCTTGCCGCGCTGCCGGAAAACGAGCGCGCCCACTTCGCTGAGCACCTGACGCTCGTCGAGATGCCGTTGGGAAAAGTGCTGTACGAGTCGGGCGGCCAGCTTCATCACGTCTTTTTTCCGACCACGTCGATCGTTTCGTTGCTGTATGTGATGGAGGACGGCTCGTCCGCTGAAATCGCGATCGTCGGGCATGAAGGCATGATCGGCGTGTCGTTGTTCATGGGCGGCGAAACGACTCCGAGTCGCGCCGTCGTGCAAAGCGCGGGGCAAGCTTACCGGCTCGACGCGAGCATCCTGAAAGAAGAATTCCGGCGCGGCAACGCGATGCAGCGCCTGTTGTTGCGCTATACCCAGGCGCTGATCACGCAGATGGCCCAGACCGCGGTATGCAACCGGCATCACTCGATCGATCAGCAACTGTGCCGTTGGCTGCTGCTCAGTCTCGACCGCCTGCCTTCGAACCAACTTCGCATGACACAGGAGCTGATTGCCAACATGCTGGGGGTGCGCAGGTCGGGCGTGACGGAAGCGGCATTGAAGCTGCAGGACGCGGGCCTCATCCGCTACAACTACGGCCACATCGAGGTGCTGGACCGGCCCGGGCTCGAAAGGCGTGTGTGCGAATGCTACAGCGTGGTCAAACGCGAATTCGATCGCCTGCTTCCCGATCTGAAGCGACTGTAGTCCCCACTGCGCCGCATCGCACCGGCATTCGGAGCGGATGCCGTTGACGTTTCCGAAGGCGTGGGCGCGGAGGATCGATACCTTGCCGCTCCCGACACGACGGATTAGGCATCCTCAGGTTAGCCAGTACGGCGTCGAGTTGTAGTACTGGTGAAGCGACAAGCCCCACTGCGATTGCGCCATTACCCGCCAATGCTCGCCGTCGAATCCCGGGGTGCCTTTGACATGCGCGCCAGTCACATCCAGATGGAAACATTTGTCGTCGGTATCGTATTTCGTTGTATTCCACGGAATGGCGCAAAGCATCTCGCCCGCTCCGCCACTGGAAGCAACCGCGTAGGCTTCACGCACAGTCTCGACATTGACAATGACACTCATCCGATGCTCGGGTACAGCCGGCCCCGCTTGCGGAAGACCGCATAGGACGCCGTCATCCATCACGTCTGGGCTAGCGATGCTTGATGTGCGACGACTTCCGGTGATGCTTTCGATGGGCCGGGCGGGAAATCATCCTGGTGACACCGCCTATCGACGGCGGATCGCTGGCGGGGAACGTCCCCTCGACCGCCTCGTCGACATTGCGTTCGCTCTTGCCGCGGTTCGTATGCTGCTCTCGATACCTGCTGCGCATAACCACCTCCGTGGAGTTGATGGTCGGACCAGGCTGACATGATCCGACTCGCGGCGTACGGCCGACCCGCCAGCGTGAAATGCCGCCGATTACGACGCCAGCATAGGCCCGATTTGAAAATTTCGCTGGGCACGATCATGATCCGGCGCAGAACGCCGGACATCGGGACACGAACCGCGGTCGCGGCCAGAGACTTGGCATCACGCCCGGCCAGGAATCCCTGTGACAGCCGGTCGCGCAGGACATGCACGTCGAACCAAAATGGCGCCGAGATCGGGCATGCGACTCGTCGGCCTGATCTTCGCAATCGGCTGCTTTTTCGCCGCACCGCTGTTGTATGCGGAGAGAGTGAATCACGGTTGGGACCAGGACAATCACGCGCATATGACACATCAGGGTGGTCGCCACTATGGCCAATACCGTAGCGGCGGCCACGACGGCATCACGGCGACGACGAGTATGCGTACGGCGCGCCTCCGATGGCTTACGCGCCGGCACGGGCACCGGGCGTCTCGCTGTTCATGCCGCTGCGGCTGAGTTGAGACACGAAGCCAATCCGGCAGCCTCGGTCGCCTGGCAGCCCATCGACGTGGCAATCCTCGCTGCTTCGCGATCCTGACGACGAAGACGGAGAGGATATTCCGCGACATGTCGGGGAGGACAGCTCGTCGCCGGATGGACCACCCCTGTGCTCCAAACGGTGCACGCTTTGTACGGTTTCGTACCGCATCGGCCATTCGGCGCGTGTAGCGTTTCAACCATGCCGGCCATCCGAGGGGACGTGATCGGCAAGAATCGCTCCGCATCGGCGGACGAACGACTAGATGCCACAGGGTGGCAGGCAGTTCAGCCGGATCACCGACGTGCCGGGCATCGCTCTGGCGAGGACATCATGTTGCGAAGCATTCGAAGGTTGCACGGAGACACGGTTCGAGCGAAGGACGGCGATATCGGCCACATCCATCAGGCCTACTTCGACGATGACAATTGGTGTATTCGCTACATCGTCGTCGAGACCGGCGACTGGCTGCACGACAGGCAGGTGCTGATCTCGCCCTATTCAGTTACGCATGCCGAATTCCGCACGCTATATGTCAGCCTGACGCAACAGCAGGTGAGAGATAGCCCGAATCTGGACACGCACAAGCCGGTATCCCGCCAGCACGAAATCGAATATCTGCGTTACTACAACTACCCGACCTACTGGGGCGGCCCGAACCTTTGGGGGATGGGCGCGTACCCGGCTTTCGATCCCGCCGGGCCGTCACAAGACCCTGAAGCGGGCGATCCTCTTTTCTCGCACGCCGCGCCGGCCAGCGCATCGGCGGATACACATCTGCGCAGCACTGGCGAGGTCGACGGATATCAAGTCGAAGCCACGGACGGACATATCGGCCACGTGTCCGACTTCATTTACGACGATGAAGCGTGGGTAATGCGCTATCTGGCGATCGACACGTCGAGCTGGTGGTCAACCAGCAAGGAAGTGCTGATCGCGACCCACTGGCTCGGCCAGGTGGACTGGGCGACGGAAACGGTATCGACGACGCTCACGGGCGACGCAATCCGCCGAAGCCCTCCATACGACGATTCGCAGCTCGTTCATCGAAGCTACGAGATCGAGTTGCACGAGTTTTACGGTAAGCATGGCTACTGGAGCGGAGACCGATAACGCACACCCGCGCGAGGAATCATCCCATGCGGGATATAGGAGCAATTGCATGACCTCACCCTGTTTCCCGTCAACGAAAGATTCGGCACTCGACGCGCTCTGCATCA
>NZ_JAGIXF010000147.1:0-9454 GCF_021483755.1 Burkholderia sp. WTPI3
GGCGCGGCGCCCGGCGCGGGGATCGCGGCGGCATCCGGGCGCGTATCGGCGACATAGGTGCCGCTGCCGGTCGTCGTCAGCACGTAGCCTTCGGCCGTGAGCTGGTCGTACACGTGCAGCACGGTATTGCGGGCGATCGACAGGTCGGCCGCGAGCGTGCGCGAACTCGGCAGTTTTGTGCCTGGCCCCAATTCCCCGGTCAGGATGGCTTGCTGCATCAGTTGCAGCAATTGCCGGTACATCGGCTCGGGCGAGCTGCGGTCGATACGGGCGGAGAGCCAGTCGGCGACGATCACGGTGTCCAAAGTGGTTCCACTCGGAATATTGAAATGGTTCCCTATTGTAGAACCGTATGCGCCGTATAGTGGCTCGCATCTCGAAAATGATTGTCGCGCAGCAGGGGAGACAGCCACGATGAAGTCCGATGATGTGATCGTCAGTTTTCGCGGTGTGCGGAAGACCTACGACGGCGAGACGCTGGTCGTCAAATCGCTCGACCTCGATATTCACCGGGGGGAATTCCTGACGCTGCTCGGGCCGTCGGGCTCGGGCAAGACCACATGCCTGATGATGCTGGCCGGCTTCGAATTTCCGACCGGCGGCGAGATCCGGCTCGACGGCGAACTGCTGAATACCGTGCCGCCGCACAAGCGCAACATCGGCATGGTGTTCCAGAACTACGCGCTGTTCCCGCACCTGACGGTCGAGCAGAACGTCGCGTATCCGCTGACGGTGCGCAAGCTGTCGGCGGCCGAGCGCGCGGAGCGCGTCGCGCATGCGCTGAAGATGGTGCAGATGGAGCGCTTCGCGAAGCGCTATCCGGCGCAGTTGTCGGGCGGTCAGCAGCAGCGCATCGCGCTTGCCCGTGCGCTCGTGTTCGAGCCGAAGCTCGTGTTGATGGACGAGCCGCTCGGCGCGCTCGACAAGCAGTTGCGCGAACACATGCAGTACGAACTGAAGGCGTTGCACGAGAAGCTCGGTGTGACGTTCGTCTACGTGACGCACGACCAGGGCGAGGCGTTGACGATGTCCGATCGTGTCGCCGTGTTCGACAAGGGCATCGTGCAGCAGCTCGACACCGTCGACCGCCTGTACGAGTCGCCGTGCAACGAATTCGTCGCGAACTTCATCGGCGACAGCAACCGGCTGCGCGGAACCATCGCGCGCGTCGACGGCGAATTCTGCGAGTTCAGGCTCGGCGACGGCACCACGCTGCGAGGCCGCCGCATCGGCGATGCGGCCGAAGGCGCGTCGGCCGTCGCATGCATCCGCCCCGAGCGCATGAGCCTCGCGAACGGGCACGCACCCGTGAGCGGTGCGGCCAACCGCGTGGCCGGCGAAGCTCGCAGCCTCATCTATTTCGGCGATCACGTGCGCATGCGTTGCGCACTGCCTGGCCAGGACGAATGTTTCGTGAAGGTGCCGCTCGGCACGGGCGCGCTCGACGCGTTCTCGCCCGGTGCGCCGGTGTCGCTCGCATTCGCGCCCGAGCACCTGCGCGTGTTCGCGTAACACATGGTTTCCCCGGTTTTCCGCAGCACGTCGTCAACAACAACTGCCCACTTCCACCACGAGAGGAGAGGAACCACCATGAACCGAGCAAGCTTTACCGCACGTCGCACCGCGGTCGCACTGGCGCTCGCCGCTTTCGGCGTATCGGCCACGGCGGCCGAACTCACGGTCGTCAACTTCGGCGGCGCGAACGGCGACGCGCAGAAGGCCGCGTTCAACCAGCCGTTCGAGAAGGCGACCGGCAACAAGGTCACGGCCGTCGAATACAACGGCGAGCAGGCGAAAGTAAAGGCAATGGTCGAGGCGAAACACGTCAACTGGGACGTGGTCGAAGTCGAATCGGGCGACCTGAACCGCGGCTGCGACGAAGGGCTGTACGAGAAGCTCGACTGGTCGAAGATCGCGAAGAAATCCGATCTGATTCCTGAAGCGCCGCAGGTGTGCGGCGTCGGCTTCTTTGTGTGGTCGACCGCGCTGTCGTACAACGCGGACAAGCTGAAATCGGCGCCCACCGGCTGGGCCGATTTCTGGAACGTGAAGAAATTCCCCGGCAAGCGCGGGATGCGAAAGGGCGCACGCTACAACCTCGAGTTCGCGCTGATGGCCGACGGCGTCGCACCGAAGGACGTATACAAGGTGCTCGCCACGAAGGCCGGCCAGGACCGCGCGTTCAAGAAGCTCGACGAGCTGAAGCCGAACATCCAGTGGTGGGAAGCCGGCGCGCAGCCGCCGCAGTTCCTGGTCGCCGGCGATGTCGTGATGTCGACCGCGTACAACGGCCGCATCGACGCCGCGCAGAAGGAAGGGAAGAACCTGAAGGTCGTGTGGAACGGCAGCATCTACGACCTCGACTACTGGGCGATTCCCAAGGGCTCGCCGAACAAGGCGCTCGCCGAGCAGTACATCGCGTACACGCTGACGCCGAAACCGCAGAAAGGGTATGCGCAGCACATCGCGTACGGCCCCGCGAACGTCGCGGCGATCAAGTCGCTCGACGCGAAGACGCTCGCGAACCTGCCGAACTCGCCGGCCAACGGCAAGAACGCGGTGCTGGAGGATATCGGCTTCTGGACCGACCACAGCGACGAGCTCGAGCAGCGCTTCGCCGCGTGGGCGACGAAGTAACCGTTTAGGGATCCTGATGCAACCGGCCGCGCGTCGCGCTGAACGCGTCGCGCGGCATTCCGCCGGATCGCGCCCGGCCGGAGAGAACCGTTGAACACGATGACGATCGCTCCTTCCTCGCCGTCGACAGCCGCGCTCAAGCGCGAACTGAAGGCCGCCGAGGCCCGCAAGCGCACGATGGCGCTGCTGCTGATCGTGCCGCTTGCGATTTTCCTGTTGCTCATCTTCGTCGTGCCGATCGGCACGCTGCTCACGCGTGCGGTGCAGAATCCGGAGATCGCGACCGCGCTGCCGAACACGATCGCCGCGCTGTCGGGCTGGGACCGCAAGACGCGGCCGTCCGACGCCGCGTATGCCGCGCTCGCGGCCGACATGACGAAGGTCGCCGACAGCGAGGCGATGGGCGCGCTTGCGCGGCGTCTGAATACCGAGATTCCCGGCTATCGTTCGCTCGTCGCGAAGACGGCGCGCGCTATGCCGCTGAAGGACGACAACGATGCCGCAGCCGCAGCGCTCACGCCCGCACAGACGCGTGCGAAGTTGATCGACCTCGATTCCCGCTGGGGGGACGTCGCATACTGGCAGTCGATCGCGAAGAACGGCAGCCAGCTGTCGCCGTTTTACCTGCTTGCGTCGCTCGACCACAAGCAGGATGGCTTCGGCCACATCGTGCAGGCCGATCCCGACCAGTCGATCTATCTCGCGATCTTCGGCCGCACGTTCGTGATCGGCGTCGCGGTCACGCTGTTCGCGCTGCTGCTCGGCTATCCGCTCGCGTACTGGATCTCGACGCTGTCGGAGCGCCGCGCGAACCTCGTGATGATTCTCGTGCTGATTCCGTTCTGGACATCGGTGCTGGTGCGCGTCGCCGCGTGGATCGTGCTGCTGCAGAGCGAAGGGCTGATCAACAAGGCGTTGATCGGCAGCGGGCTGATCTCGCATCCGCTGACGCTGCTGTTCAACCGCGTCGGCGTATACATCTCGATGACGCATATCCTGCTGCCGTTCATGATCCTGCCGCTCTACAGCGTGATGAAGTCGATTCCGCCGACTTACCAGCGCGCGGCCGTGTCGCTCGGCAGTCATCCGTTCGCCGCGTTCTGGCGCGTGTACGTGCCGCAGACCTATCCGGGCATCGGCGCGGGTGCGCTGCTCGTGTTCATCCTCGCGATCGGCTACTACATCACGCCCGCGCTGCTTGGCGGTCCGAACGACCAGATGGTCAGCTATTACGTCGCGTACTTCACGAACGTGACGATCAACTGGGGCATGGCGTGCGCGCTCGGCGGCCTGCTGCTTGCCGCGACGCTGGTGCTGTATGCGGTGTACGGACGCTTCACGCGCACGAACGTGAGCCTCGGCTGAGCGTCGCGCCCGGCATGAGGCACGAAAAACGAATACGCAATACAGGAAGGGGATGCCGATCATGAAACTCGCCAGGCCGCTGTTCGCGCCGCACATGTCGTTCGTCGAGCGCGCGTGGTACGTCGCGTTGCGCGTGCTCGTCGTGCTCACGCTGCTATACCTGATCCTGCCGGTGCTCGCGATCGTGCCGCTGTCGTTTTCGTCGAGCACGTTCCTCGTCTATCCGATTCCCGGCTTTTCCACGCGCTGGTACGAGAACCTGATCGCGTCCGACGAGTGGCGGATGGCTGCGAAGAACAGCTTCATCGTCGCGCCGTCGGCGACCATCGTCGCGACCGTGCTCGGCACGCTCGCCGCAATCGGGCTCACGAAGGCGAACTTCCGCGGCAAGGCGCTGCTGATGGCCGTGCTGCTGTCGCCGATGATTGTGCCGGTCGTTGTGGTCGGCGTCGGCATGTACTTGTTCTTCGCGCCGCTCGGGCTCGCGAATACATACACGGGCCTGATCGCCGCGCACGCGGCGCTCGGCGTGCCGTTCGTCGTCACGACGGTCGCCGCCACGCTGCAGGGCTTCAATTACAACCTCGTGCGCGCCAGCCTGTCGCTCGGCGCGAATCCGGTGACGACGTTTTTCCGCGTGACGCTGCCGGTGATCGCGCCGGGCGTGATGTCGGGCGCGCTGTTCGCGTTCGCGACGTCGTTCGACGAAGTCGTCGTCACGCTGTTCCTCGCGGGCGCGGACCAGACGACGCTGCCGCGCCAGATGTTCACCGGGATCCGCGAGAACATCAGCCCGACGATCGCCGCGCTCGCGACGATCCTGATCATCTTCTCGACGAGCCTGCTGCTCGCGCTCGAATGGCTGCGCGGACGCAACGCGCGGCGCGCGGTGTCGTAACGGCGCGCAGACGCAACGTTCGGCGTATCGATCGTTGCGTCCCCAACGACACGGCGCACCCGGTGTGCTGCGCCAAGGCTTTCGTTTTGCTGACTGACGACGCACTTGCCTGCACGTTCGATGCGGCTCTGCAACAATACGGTTCGCGGTGCAGCGCGTTCCGTTCCTGCCGCACGGAGCGCCCGTCGCCGCGCCGCTCAATCCGCGACGCTGCGCGTCGCTCGTCAGACGAGCCTCATCTTGTCCGAATTCGCTTCTTCCGCCGCAGCCCGTGAGCCGGCCGTCAACTGGCGCGCGATGTCCGCCGTGCTGCTCGCCGTCGCGCTCGCGACGCTCGACACAGCGATCGCGAACACCGCGCTGCCCGCGATCGCCGCCGACCTGCACGCGTCGCCGGCCGCGTCGGTATGGATCATCAACGCGTACCAGCTCGCCATGGTCGCGACGCTGCTGCCGTTCGCGTCGCTCGGCGACATCGTCGGCCACAAGCGCGTGTATATCGCCGGCCTTGCGGTGTTTACGCTTGCGTCGCTCGGCTGCTCGGTCGCATCGACGCTGCCGCAGCTGACGGCAGCGCGGATCGTGCAGGGCTTCGGCGCGAGCGCGATCATGAGCGTGAACGTCGCGCTGATCCGCAACCTGTTTCCCGCGCACCGGCTCGGGCGCGGCGTCGGATTCAACGCGCTCGTCGTCGGCGTGTCGTTCGCCGTAGGGCCGACGATCGCGTCGCTGATCCTGTCGGTCGCCGCATGGCCGTGGCTGTTCGCGGTCAACGTGCCGCTCGGCGTGGTCGCGCTCGCGGTGGCGATCCCGTCGCTGCCGCAGACGGCGCGCGGCAAGCATGCGTTCGATCCGCTCGCCGCGCTGTTCAACGTAATCACGTTTGCATCGCTGATCTTCGCGCTCGGCGAATTCGCGCAGCGCGGGCCGCTTTCCGTCGTGTTCGCCGCCGCCGCCGTCGCGCTCGCATTCGGCTGGCTGCTGATTCGCCGCCAGGCCGGGCACCCGGCGCCGATGCTGCCGGTCGACCTGTTTCGCCGCCCGGTGTTCACGCTGTCCGCGCTGACGGCCGTGTGCGCGTTCGCCGCGCAGGGGCTCGCGTTCGTGTCGCTGCCGTTCTATTTCGAAACCGTCCTGCATCGCAGTGCGGTGGAGACCGGCTTCCTGATGACGCCGTGGTCGGCGATCGTCGCGCTCGCCGCGCCGATCGCGGGCCGGCTGTCCGACCGTTATCCGCCCGGATTGCTCGGTGCGATCGGGCTTGCGCTGCTGAGCGCGGGGATGGTGTCGCTTGCCGCGCTGCCGGCGGCGCCGGGCGTCGTCGACATCGGCTGGCGGATGATGCTGTGCGGCGCGGGCTTCGGCTTCTTCCAGTCGCCGAACCTGAAGGCGCTGATGTCGAGCGCGCCGCCCGAACGCAGCGGCGGCGCGAGCGGGATCATCGCGACCGCGCGGCTGATCGGGCAGGCGACCGGCGCCGCGCTCGTCGCGCTGTCGTTCGGGATCGCGGGGCGGCACGGGCCGACGCTCGCGCTCATGCTCGGTGCGGGCTTTGCCGGCGCCGCGAGCGTCGCGAGCGGGCTGCGGCTGTTCGCGCCGTCGCATCGGGCCGGTGCGCCCGTCGCGTCGGCGCCGGTGAAGGAGCACGCGACGGAGCGGGATTCCGCGTGAACCTGGTGCCGGATAATCGCGGGGCAGGCGCGCGATGCAACACCACCGCGCGCCGTCATGTCAAATCACATCTCGCTCAGAAGCCGCCCGTCTGGATCAGCTTGTTGAGGTTCGAGATGTTCAGGCTGCCGAAGCCGGTCGGGTAATCCCAGCCGGTGCCTGCGGTGTAGCCATACCCCTGATAGCCGTTGTTTCCCGATACGACGTCGTAGCGCACGAGCGACGGGTTCGACGGAATGTCCGCATAGAACTTCGCGGCCGGGAAACCGAGGCCCGTGCCGTTCGCCGCGAGCAGGCGTGCCCAGAAGCCGGTGAAGATCGGTGCGGCTAGGCTCGTGCCGCCGATCTGCTGAAGCTGGCCGTAGTTGTAGATGTATGCGCCCGTGCTCTGAGCGGCGTCGAACGACACGTCGGGCAACCGACGGTTGCTGCCCGGCTGCCACGACGGTGCCGGCAGGATCGAGCTGACGCCGCCACCCGTGGCCCATAGCTTGCCGTTGCTGTCGAGGCCTTCGTTCCAGACCGTTTCCTTCGAGAATGCGCCGGCCGAGGTCGTGTACAGGGTCGTGCCGCCGATCGCGAGCACGTGCGGCGACGCGGCCGGCCACGACACTGTGTAGTTTGCGCCGTCCGGATAGCCGCGGTTGTTGCACTCGTACACGCCTTCGTCGCCCGACGACACCGAGAATGTCTGGCCTTGCGCGGCGGCCGTCGTGAAGATCTGTTCCTCGGCATCGAGCGTGCCGTCCGCGCTCGCATCGGTTTCGCACCAGCCGAGCGACACGTTGATCACCTTCGCGGTGTTGTCCGACACTGCACGGTTGAACGCCTGCGTGAGCCCGGTGTTGCCGGCCGCGTTCAGGTCCGCCATGTAGAACACGAGCTTGCCGACCTGGCCGCCGGCCGAGCCGACGATCGACTGGCTGTCGAGATCCCATTCGCCCTGGCCGTCCTGGTCGTCGCTGTAGCTGCCGGTCGTGCCGGTGCCGTTGGTCTTCACGGTCTGGGTCGCGACCGTGCCGTAACCGTTGCTGGACGTGAACTGCTTCAGGTCCTGCAGCGTCTGCGAGACGCCGCCGATCGTGACGATCCCGACCGTCACGCCGGCCGCGGTCGGCACTCCGGTCGCGTTGTAAAGGCCCGGGAATTCCTTCGGATAATGGCCGGTGGCCGTGCCGGCCGCAAGCGTCTGCGGCTTAGCGACGTTGCCGATGCGCAGCATCGGCCGTGCGCGTGCAACGTTCTGCAACCCCAGCACCGAGCCGACGACGTCGCCGAGCGCGCGCGGCACCTGTGCGGTCGACGCGTTCGCGAAGCCGGAGCGGCCCGCGTACTGGAAATGCACGAGCGATGTGTTGAACGCGGTCTTCACCGTGCCGGCCGTGCCGTGCGCGGACACCAGCAGCCGGTTCGGCGCGACCTCGATGTTCACGAACCCGCTCTTGCGCAGATAGTCGACGACCGACTTCACCTGCGCTTCGGTCGGCGCATAGTTCGCGAGGAATTGCTCGGGCGTCAGATACTGGCGGTAGTGTGCGCTGCCGGGCCGGTTCACGTCGCGCGCCAGTTGCTTGAGTTGCGCGGCATTACGCAGCTTCAGGCTGACGACGACGTTCGTCGTTTCGCCGGCCGCGAGTTCGAGCGACGGTGCCGCGCTGCGCGCCATCAACTGCGGGCCGGTCAGAAAGGCCTTGGTGTGGGTGTCGACCCAATCCGTCGTCGCGTGCGCGGCACCGGCCACGAACACGAGCGGCCACGCGTACGCGAGGCGGCGGGGCGACGGAAGGGGAAGGGCAAACCGGGCGTTCCTTTTCATCGGGAGTCCTTTTTAGGAGAGACGACGTTGCTGGAGCCCATAGCCCTTGTGGGGCCGCGAGCGGTGACGAGCGTAGGGCGTCGGCGCCGTTCAGGTAGCTGCCAGTTTCCATAGCTGTCAGTTCTGACATCGATGCACGATGCCGCATGTGTCGCGCGGCGCCAGCGGAGGGTGGCCGCCATTGGCGAGGGAACCGGTTCGCGGCACCGCGACAATGCGGCACGTGACGTTCGTGCGCGTAAATCGTTCGCCATCGCGCCGAAATGCGCGCGATGACGCGCGGACGAATGCGTAAGCGCATGATTTGCGATCGGCCGCGACCGCAGGCGATGTCGCACTATGTGGTCAAACGAAGCGAGGTGGCCTGGGGCGGGTGCGCGGTTGCATGGAAAAGGCGCCGACTGGCCGCCTGCACATCCCGAATTGTGGAACAACGCGTCGTGTAGTCTTTCGGACTGCTTTCGATTGCAAGGGCGCCGCCGCGAATTAGAGCAAAGATTCGAAAATCGGGCGAACCTGCGTCAGCGAAACACGGAATCCATTTCCGCTACATCGGGATGTCAAACCGATTCGGGGTTGCGAATCCAGTTTTTTGCCAATTTCAGATTCGTCCTATGGCGACTTGGCTCCCTTCCTAGCTAAAGTCGCGTGGTCTATTCCGCAAACGTTTCCGGAGGATTGATTGACCCCGAGCACGGCCGATCCGGATACACCCGCACGCGCGGGCGTCGACATCCACCAGTTCTACAGTCTCGATATCAAGGGTGCGCCCGCTGCCGCGCTGGCGGACGTCTACGAGTTCGCCGGGGCACGCGGAATCGGAGAGCCGACGAAGTACACGATCCGGTTCACGCACCCTCGCCATGACCTGTCCCGCACTGACTTCCTGAAACGGATCGGTGCGTTCGTGATCCAGCCGCCGCCGCGTGACCAGTGGAGCCAGCCTGAAAGCGCACGTCGCGTGCAAGGCGTGGTGACGGGGTTCGCCCTTAAAGCGACCAACCGCGATCAGTCGTTGTACGAGATCGTGCTGGAGTCGCGTCTGGCGCTGTTGCGCAATGCGCCCA
>NZ_JAGIXF010000148.1:0-9347 GCF_021483755.1 Burkholderia sp. WTPI3
GCGAAAGGCGGTCTGACACATGTGACGACGATGATCGAGAAGGCGCGCGCGGCCGGCAAGACGGTGCTCGTCGATCCGAAGGGCGGCGACTGGGCGCGCTATCGCGGCGCGTCGCTGATCACGCCGAACCGCGCCGAGTTGCGCGAAGTCGTCGGTCAGTGGAAATCGGAAGACGACCTGCGCGCGCGCGTCGCAAATCTGCGCGAGGAACTCGACCTCGATGCATTGCTGCTCACGCGTTCGGAAGAGGGGATGACGCTCTTTTCCGCAACGGGCGAACTGCATGCCCCGGCGCTTGCACGCGAGGTGTACGACGTATCCGGCGCGGGCGATACCGTGATCGCGACGGTCGCGACGATGCTCGGTGCAGGTGTGCCGCTCGTCGACGCCGTCGTGCTTGCGAACCGCGCGGCGGGCATCGTGGTCGGCAAGCTCGGCACGGCTACCGTCGACTACGACGAACTGTTTCACTGAGCGCATTCGGCGGCGCCGCCAGTGCGCTGCCCGAATGTCTCGTACTTTTCAGGCAGGACGGTCATGACCATTATCGTTACCGGCGCAGCCGGTTTTATCGGCGCGAACATCGTCAAGGCGCTCAACGAGCGCGGCGAGACGCGCATCGTCGCGGTCGACAATCTGACGCGCGCGGACAAGTTCCGCAACCTCGTCGATTGCGAGATCGACGACTATCTCGACAAGACGGAATTCGTCGAGCGCTTCGCGCGCGGTGATTTCGGCAAAGTACGCGCGGTGTTCCATGAAGGCGCCTGTTCGGACACGATGGAAACCGACGGCCGCTACATGATGGACAACAACTTCCGCTACAGCCGCGCGGTGCTCGACGCATGCCTCGCTCAAGGCGCGCAGTTCCTGTACGCGTCGTCGGCCGCGATCTACGGCGGCTCGACGCGTTTCGTCGAGGAGCGTGAAGTCGAGGCGCCGCTGAACGTCTACGGCTATTCGAAGTTCCTGTTCGACCAGGTGATCCGTCGTGTGCTGCCGAGCGCGAAGAGCCAGATCGCCGGGTTCCGCTATTTCAACGTGTATGGCAAGCGCGAGACGCACAAGGGCCGAATGGCGTCGGTTGCGTTCCACAACTTCAACCAGTTCCGCGCGGAAGGCAAGGTCAAGCTGTTCGGCGAGTACAACGGTTATGCGCCGGGCGAGCAGACGCGCGACTTCGTGTCGGTCGAGGACGTCGCGAAGGTGAACCTGTTCTTCTTCGATCATCCGGAGAAGTCTGGCATCTTCAATCTCGGCACCGGCCGCGCGCAACCGTTCAACGACATCGCGTCGACCGTCGTGAACACGCTGCGCGCGCTCGACAACCTGCAGCCGCTGACGCTCGCGCAGCAGGTCGAGCAGGGCCTGATCGAGTACGTGCCGTTCCCCGATGCACTGCGCGGCAAGTACCAGTGCTTCACGCAGGCCGACCAGACGAAACTGCGTGCGGCTGGCTACGACGCACCGTTCTTCACCGTGCAGGAAGGTGTCGATCGCTACGTACGTTGGCTGTCCGGCCAGGTTTAAACCCGGGCGTTGCATCGATAGACTGGGTCTCACGGTCGGCAGCCGCCGGCCGTTTTCATCGGAGATCCAGCACATGATCAGGAAATGGTTTGCTGCAGTTGCCATGTTCGGCGCGATCGCGTCCGCCTGGGCAGCCGTCGACGTCAACACTGCGAACGAGGATGCGCTCGTGGGCATCAAGGGCATCGGTCCTGCGCGGGCAAAGGCGATTCTCGACGAGCGCAGTGCGCGCGGCCCGTTCAGGAATGCAGACGATCTCGCGTCGCGCGTGAAAGGCATGGGTGGCCATACGGTCGAGCGCCTTCGGCAAGAGGGCTTGACGATCGGCGCGGCCGGTTCGGCTGCGCTGGCGCCTGCCACCGGCAAACCGGCTGCGGCGAAACCTGCCGCGGCGCCGGCTCGCACCGCACAGAAGTAACGCGCATCCGACGAAAGGCTCCTTCAGTCGCCGTCGTTGCGACGGTTTCCCGCGGCGTGCCGCGGGCTTTTTGCGTGTATGCCGCGTGCGTGCCATCGCGGATCGTGCGACGGGGCGATTCCATCGTCGCAATGGGGTTGCCGGCGCGAGCCGCGGCACTGGTTTACAATCAACCGATTGATCGGCCTCGTACTTACGGTATCTCCATGGCTTACAAAACTATCGAAGACACGATCGGCAACACGCCGCTCGTGCAACTGGTCCGTCTGGTGGACGACGAGATTCGCGCACGCAACAACGTGGTGCTCGCGAAGCTGGAAGGCAACAACCCGGCCGGCTCCGTGAAGGATCGTCCGGCGTTGTCGATGATCAGCAAGGCCGAGGCGCGTGGCCGGATCAAGCCGGGCGATACGCTGATCGAGGCGACGAGCGGCAACACGGGCATCGCGCTGGCGATGGCAGCGGCGATCCGCGGCTACAAGATGGTGCTGATCATGCCGGAAGACCTGTCGGTCGAGCGCCGCCAGAGCATGGCCGCTTACGGCGCAGAGATCATCCTTACGCCGGTGAAGGGCGGGATGGAACTGGCACGCGACCTCGCGGAGCAAATGCAGCGCGAAGGCAAGGGCGTGATCCTCGATCAGTTCGGAAATCCCGACAATCCGGTCGCACACTACGAAACGACGGGTCCGGAGATCTGGCGCGACACGGAAGGCCGCGTCACGCATTTCGTGTCGGCGATGGGCACGACGGGCACGATCATGGGCACGTCGCGCTATCTGAAGGAACAGAATTCGACGATCGAGATCGTCGGCGCGCAGCCGGAGGATGGCTCGCGTATCCCGGGTATCCGCAAGTGGCCGGAAGCCTATATGCCGACGATTTTCGATCGCAGTCGCATCGATCGCGTCGAGAACGTTAGCCAGGCCGCGGCCGAAACGATGGCGCGGCGGCTCGCGGCCGTCGAAGGCATTTTCGTCGGCATTTCGTCGGGCGGGGCATGTGAAGTCGCGATGCGCATCGCGCGTCAGGTCGAGAACGCGACGATCGTGTTCATCGTCTGCGATCGCGGCGACCGCTACCTGTCGACCGGCGTGTTCCCTGCTTGAGCCCGGGCGGTATGCACCCGGGCACATAATAAAAAAGCGCCGCATATGCGGCGCTTTTTTATTTAGGCGGTTTGCGCCTATTGCGCTTGCGTATCCACCGCGGGCAGCGGGAGCGCGCCGCTCGCTTCCATTTGGGCCTTCACGGCTTCGCCGAGTTGATACACGGCGAGTGCATAGAAGAAGCTGCGGTTGTAGCGCGTCAGCACATAGAAATTCTTGAGGCCGAGCATGTATTCAGTCGCGCGTCCCGGCGACGGCAGATCGACTACGGTGACCGGCGTGCCGGCTTCGGTGGTGATGTTGACCATCGGCTCGTTGAGCGTCATGCCTGCGCGCAGCAGTTGCGACAGTGCCCAGTGCGGCTCGGGCTGACCGTCGGCGGCAGCTTGCGCGATGCCGAGGCTGCCCGTGTCGGGCGTGATGCGCCAGACCACCGGACGATCGGTTTCCCAGCCGTGCTGCTTCAGGTAGTTCGCGACGCTGCCGATCGCATCGGCAGGACTGCTGCGCAGGTCGACGTGGCCCGTGCCGTCGAAATCGACCGCATACTCGCGGATGCTGCTCGGCAGGAACTGCGGGATGCCGATCGCGCCCGTGTATGAACCCAGCACGGTGGTCGGGTCGAGCTGGTTGTCGCGCGTCCAGACGAGGAAATCTTCGAGGTTCTTGCGGAAGGTCGCCTGCCGGCTCTCGCGATTTGGCGTGTCCGGATAGTCGAACGTGAGCGTCGTCAGCGCGTCGAGCACGCGGAAGTTGCCCATGTAGCGGCCATAGATCGTTTCGACGCCGATGATGCCGACGATTACCTCCGGCGGCACGCCGAATTCCTCGGACGCGCGCTGCAACGTCGCCTGGTTCGCCCTCCAGAATTTCACGCCCGCATTGATGCGGATCGGCTCGATGAAGCGCGATCGATAGACGCGCCAGTTCTTGATCGACGGCGTCGGCGCGGGCCGCACGAGTTTGACGGCGGTCGCCGAGTAGCTGATGCGCGAGAACAGCGCATGCAGGCTCGCGGAATCGAAGCTGTCGCGACTCACCAACTCGTCGATGAATGCGTCGACCTGCGCGTTGTTCGCGTAACGCTGTGGGACGATTTCCTCTTCGAATGTCTGACCTTGCGGTGCAGGCTGTTGCGGTTGTGCTTGCGCGACCTGAGTGCCGGCGGACGTCGCAGGCTGCGTCTGTGCAACGGCGGGCGTGGCGGCCAGCGTGGCGACGACGGTAGCGGCAACGAGCGGAATGCGAGCACGGAACAGCGCGGAGAGTAGGGCGGCAGGCTTGCTGGAATTCATGTCGAAGCGGGCGGACAATGCGATAGGGTTCGGCGCAGTATACCCGACGCATCCCGCGTGCCGGGGCGAAGCAGCGCCCCGTTGTGGTAAGTTAGCGGCGAATTCGCGGCAGACGATGGACATCATTGACGGAGACGTGCGGCGCACCAGGCGCCGTAGATGACAGCTTATGGCAACCGCCTTCTATACGCACCCCGACTGCATGCTGCACGAGATGGGGGAATGGCATCCGGAATGCCCGGCGCGACTGTCGGCGATCCAGGATCAACTGATCGCGAGTCGCATCGACGATCTGATCGTGCACGAGACCGCACCGTTCGCGAGCGAGGTCGCGCTGGGCCGCGTGCATACGCAGGCCCATATCGATTACATCCGCAGCATGACGCCCGTCGACGGCTACGTCGAGATCGATCCGGACACGCTGATGAACCGCGACACCTGGCGCGCCGCGTTGCGTGCGGCCGGCGCCGCGATCGCGGCGACCGACGCGGTGATCGAGGGCCGCTACGCGAATGCGTTCTGCAGCGTCCGGCCGCCGGGCCATCACGCGGAACCCGCGCGCGCGATGGGTTTCTGCTTCTTCAACAACGTCGCGATCGCCGCGCGGCATGCGCTCGACGTCCACGGCATCGAGCGCGTCGCGATCGTCGATTTCGACGTGCACCACGGTAACGGCACCGAAGCCGCGTTCGCGAACGACGAGCGCGTGCTGATGTGCAGTTTCTTCCAGCATCCGCTATACCCGTTCTCGGGCGTCGATCACCAGGCGCCGAACATGGTCAACCTGCCGATGCCTGCGCGCAGCAACGGGATGGCGATCCGCGAAGCGGTCGACATGTTCTGGCTGCCGCGGCTGGACGCGTTCAAGCCGCAAATGCTGTTCGTATCGGCGGGCTTCGACGCGCACCGCGAGGACGACATCGGCAACCTCGGTCTCGTCGAGGCCGATTTCGAGTGGTTGACCGCACAGATTGTCGACGTTGCGCGCCGACACGCGCAGGGTCGCATCGTGAGCTGCCTAGAAGGCGGCTACAACCTGTCGGCGCTTGGACGCAGCGTTGTCGCGCATCTGCGCGTGCTGGCCGGTATCTGAGGCGAGCGGTGGTCGCGTGTGCTCAACGGGCCAGCGCGCGCGCGTGAATCCATGCGATCAGCGCGTCGATCACGCGGTCGCGCTCGAGATCGTTCATCGTTTCGTGGAAGCCGCTTTCGTATAGCGTCAGCGTGCGATCGGTCGAGCCGACACGGGCGCCGAACGCGCGGCTTCCATCCGGCTCGGTCAGCTTGTCGTCGGTGCCGTGGTAGACGAGCACCGGCGTGCGCAGCGTCCCGCGGCCGCGCTCGATGCGCGCCATCGCGTCGAGGATTTCCGCGCCGGTGCGCGCCGGCACCGCGCCGTGGTGCACGAGCGGGTCGGCGCGATTGGCCGCGACGATGGCCGGATCGCGCGACAGCAGCGCCGCATCGATCCTGATCGCGGGGAAGGTCGGCCAGATACGGCTGATGATGCGGCTCATCGCCAGCATCCAGCGCGGCACGTCGCGTCCCGGCGCCAGCGCCGGGCTTGACAGCACGAGTCCCGCCAGCGCGTACCCGTGCGCCGGCACGCGCTCGATCGCATAGAGCGCCGCGACGGCGCCGCCCATGCTGTGACCCATCAGGAAGAGCGGCGTATCGTCGCGGGCGGCTTCCGCGACGAGCGCATCCGTATCGTTCAGGTACTCGTCGAAGCGCTCGACCCATGCGCGCTTGCCGGGCGACTGCCCGTGCCCGCGCAGATCGATTGCCAGCACTTCGACACCGGCCGCGTTCAGTCTGGCGGCAAGCGCGGCGTAGCGGCCCGCATGCTCGGCGAGGCCGTGCACGAGCGCGATCGTCGCGCGCGGCGGCGCAGTGCCGTTGCCGGCCGGCCAGCGGTATGACGCCAGTTCGAGTCCGTCCGCGGTACGCAGTCGGCCCATTCGCGGAGCGGGCGCCGCCGTCAGGCCCGGCGCAGCGGTGGCGGATGCGGTGGCCGGCGTGGTGATGACGGTCATCTGGCGTGTCCCCTGTTTCGTTGGCATCGGTGTTTCCGGATCATAGTCGCGGCATTCCCGTCACGGCCCCGCGGCGCCCCTCTAATTTCGTCTGGTTATGAAAAGATCGAAATCGATTATTAAGGGGAATGAGACGTTTGCGGTAAAATCGCCGGTTATTCCAGATGCAGCGGCGGCCGACTGGCGGGCCTCTTCGCCAGCCGGCCGCCGTTTTGTTTACATGATCGAATTACGCAATCTGTCGCAGCGTTTCCCCGGGCCGACCGGCTGGGTTGACGCATTGCACAACGTCAACCTGACGATCCCGCAGGGCGAGGTGTTCGGCATCATCGGCCGAAGCGGCGCCGGCAAGAGTACGCTCGTGCGCACCATCAACCTGCTCACGCGGCCGACGGAAGGCAACGTCGTCGTCGGCGGGCGCGATCTCACGGTGCTGCCGGCCAGTGCGCTGCGCGAAGCGCGCCGCGAAATCGGCATGATCTTCCAGCACTTCAACCTGTTGTCGTCGCGTACGGTGTTCGAGAACGTCGCGCTGCCGCTCGAGCTGGCCGGCGCAAGCCGTGCCGACATCGAGGCGGCCGTGCTGCCGCTGCTCGACCTCGTCGGGCTGTCCGCGCAGAAGGATCGATATCCGGCGCAGATCAGCGGCGGCCAGAAGCAGCGCGTCGGCATTGCCCGCGCGCTCGCGAGCAAGCCGAAGGTGCTGCTGTCGGACGAAGCGACGTCGGCGCTCGATCCCGAAACCACGCGTTCGATTCTCGACCTGCTGAAGCGCATCAACCGCGAGCTCGGCCTGACGATCGTGCTGATCACGCACCAGATGGAAGTGATCAAGCAGGTGTGCGATCGCGTCGCCGTGCTCGATGCGGGTCGTGTGGTCGAGGAGGGGCGCGTGATCGACGTGTTCCTGCAGCCGCATCACGAAGTGACGCGCGCGCTGATCGGCGACGTGATCGCGCAGGAGTTGCCGCCTGCGCTGAAGGCGCGTGTGGCCGAGCGGCTCAAGACAGGCAGCGGGCATTTGCTGCGGCTCGCGTTCACCGGCTCGGGCGTCGACCAGCCGATCCTGTCGGAGACGATTCGCCGGTACGAACTGGATTTCAACATCCTGCACGGCCAGATCGACGAGATCCAGGGGCAGGCGTTCGGATCGCTCGCGGTGCTCGCGGGCGGCGAGCCGGGCAAGGTCGGGGAAGCGCTCGCGTTCCTGCGCGAGCAAGGTGTGGTGGTAGAGGAGCTTTCGTATGTTGAGTGAGATGTTCGATATGTTCGTGCAGTCGTTCTGGGAGACGCTGATCATGGTCGGCATCTCGGGGGCGGTCGGCGCGCTCGTCGGGCTACCGCTCGGCGTGCTGCTCTATCTGACCGACCGCCAGGGCGTGCTGCAGAACCTCGGCGTGAACCGCGTGCTCGGCGGCATCGTGAACGCGGTGCGCTCGACGCCGTTTATCATCCTGCTGGTCGCGGTCATTCCGTTGACGCGGCTCGTCACGGGTTCGTCGATAGGCACGGCCGCGGCGGTCGTGCCATTGACGCTCGCGGCCGCGCCGTTCGTCGCGCGGCTGGTCGAGACCGCGCTGCGCGAAGTCGATCGCGGGCTGATCGAGGCCGCGCAGTCGATGGGCGCGACGACGTCGCAGATCGTCTTCAAGGTGCTGCTGCCCGAATCGCTGCCGGGCATCGTCGCGGGCCTGACGATCACGTTCGTGTCGCTCGTCGGCTATTCGGCGATGGCCGGTGCGATCGGCGGCGGCGGGCTTGGCGATCTCGGGATCCGCTACGGCTATCAGCGCTACCTGCCGGAAGTGATGTGGACGGTCGTCGCGATCCTGATCGTGTTCGTGCAGATCGTGCAATCGTTCGGCGACTGGCTGGTACGCCGGCTGAGCCACAAGTAAAAGCGACAATCATCCGTTGGGGGAGACGATGCAACGACGCTTCATGCTGAAGTTCGCGGCCGCAGTCGGTGCGGCCATGCTGTTCACGAGCGCGCACGCGCAGGCGGAAACCATCAAGGTGGGCGTGACGGGCGGCCCGCATGCGCAGATCATGGAAGTGGTGAAGAAGGTCGCGGCGAAGAGCGGCCTCGATATCCGCATCGTCGAATTCTCCGACTACGTGCAGCCGAACGCGGCGCTCGCGTCCGGCGATCTCGATGCGAACAGCTACCAGCACGATCCGTATCTGCAGGCGCAGATAAAGGACCGCGGCTACAAGCTGATCAAGGTCGCGGATACCGTTACGTTCCCGATGGGCATCTATTCGAAGCGGGTGAAGTCGCTGGCCGAGTTGAAGCCGGGTGCGCGCATCGCGGTGCCGAACGACCCGACCAACGGCGGCCGCGCGCTGCTGCTTCTGCAGAAACAGGGGCTGCTGAAGCTGCGCGCGGACGCCGGGCTGAAGGCGACGCCACTCGATATCGTCGACAATTCGCGCAAGCTGAAAATCGTCGAGCTCGATGCGGCGCAGATTCCGCGCTCGCTTGGCGACGTTGACGCGGCGGCAATCAATACGAACTACGCGATGGAAGCGGGCCTGAAGCCGAAACAGGACGCGATCGCAATCGAGGGTCCGAACGGTCCGTACGCGAACATTCTCGCGATTCGCGAAGCCGATCGCAGCAAGCCGTGGGTCGCGAAGCTGATCGCTGCCTATCATTCCGTGGAAGTGAAGCAGTTCATCGAGCAGAAGTTTGGCGGCGCGGTCATTGCTGCCTGGTAACACGAAGTACTGGGCGCGCCCGGCGACGATTAGAGTCGATGATCGAAAACCCGGGCTTTGCGTCCGGGTTTTTTCTCTTTTAAAATAGAACGACCGTTCGCTATTGCCGGCGCGCCGAAGCGGAGCGCTATCCTCGATAGTCGCGATGGATTGGTCCGCTTGGCCGCGCAGTCATGAGGCCTCGCTATAAAATGGCCTCTGGTCGTATTCGTAACTTTGGAGCGTGTGCATGAAAATC
>NZ_JAGIXF010000149.1:0-9321 GCF_021483755.1 Burkholderia sp. WTPI3
GGGCAACGGCGTGGGCACCGCACGCGGGTCCGCGCCGAACACGAGTTGCGCGAGCTGGTCGAGGATGAAGCTGATGCCGATCGTCGCGAGCAGCGGCGCGATGCGCACCGCGTGGCGCAGCGGCCGCAGCCCGATCCGCTCGATTGCGATGCCGAGCGCGCCGCAGCCGACGACGACCGCCGCGAGCGCGACCGGCAGCGGCAGCCCGAAGCGCGTCAGGCATAGCCAGCCGATGAACGCGCCGGCCATGTAGACCGAGCCATGCGCGAAGTTGATCAGGTGCGACACGCCGAAGATCAGCGCGAGCCCGACCGCGAGCAACGCGTAGATGTTGCCGACGATGAGGCCGTTGAGCGTGTAGTCGAGCCAGGAAGCCATCACGATGCGTCCGTCTTGAGCATGCGGGTCAGAGTCGGGGTCACGTCCGGATTCAGCGCGCCGCGATCTGCGGCTTCGCGCCATCCCACAGCGCCCACTGCCCCTGCTTCACGACGAGATACACGGTGCGCGCGCCCGCGACGCGGCGCGTCTGCGGATCGAAGCGCACCTTGCCGAAGATCACGCTCGGCACGTCGCTCACCTTCGCGAAGCCGTCGTGCGCGGCCTGGCGCGTCGTGCCGTAGCGGCGCAACACGTCGGCCGACAGGATCAGCGCGTCGTACGCGCGCGCGACGAACGAATCCGGATCGGTATGGAATTTCGCGCGATAACGCTGCACGAACGCCTGCACTTCGGGGCGTGGCTCGGCCGGGAAAAAGTTCGATTCCGTATAGACGCCGTCGACGGCCGTGCCGCCGAGTTCGAGGAACTTCGGCGAATACACGGAGCCGACCGCCGCGATCGGCAGCGTGACGCCCGACGTGCGCGCCTGCCGCGCGATCTGCGCGCCGTCCGCGTAGTACGAAATCAGCACGATCGAATCGGGCTTCGACTCACCGATGCGCACGAGCGTCGAGCGGAAATCCTTCTCCGTCGGCTGGTAGCCCTCGGCCGCGACGACCTGTGCGCCGAGCCCTGTCGCCGCCTTCGCGAAGATGTCCTTGCTGGTGCGGCCCCAGTCGGTGTTCAGGTACAGCACCGCGATCCGCTTGAAACCGAGTTCCTTCACCGCATAGCGCGCGAGCAGCGGCTGCTCTTCGGCCTGGCTCAACGCGGTGCTCCACAGATAGTCGCCGCCCTTCGTGAAATCCGGATGCGAGTTCGTAAAGCCGAACTGGATCAGTTGCCCGCGCTGGTAGATCGGCGACGCGGCCATCGACGTCGCGCTGGAGAAGTCGCCGAGCTCGATCACGATGCGCGGGTCCGCGACGAATTTCTGCGCGATCGCCACGGCCTGG
The DNA here is from genome assembly GCF_021483755.1 of Burkholderia sp. WTPI3. NCBI lineage: Bacteria > Pseudomonadati > Pseudomonadota > Betaproteobacteria > Burkholderiales > Burkholderiaceae > Burkholderia > Burkholderia sp. WTPI3. Next base: position 1,338 of record NZ_JAGIXF010000149.1, read on the forward strand.
CGCGGATCGCTGCGGCTGTCCTGGAAGTCGATCGCGAGCGGCCGGCCATGAATGCCGCCGCTGCCGTTGATCTCATCGAGCGCGAGATCGAAACCGCGCTTCCACTGCTCGCCGTATTGCGCGTCCTGCCCGGTAAGCGGCCCGCTCACGCCGATCACGACCGGCTCGCCCGATACGCCCGCCGCGAGCGCGCCGCCCGTCGACAAACCCCATGCGGCAGCCAGCGCCGCCACCGTGCCCAGCACGCGCCGCCATGCGCCGCGTGTGTCGTTCCCCGAAACGTTCATGCATCCCCCGGCTTCAGTCGATCGAAAAGAGTGAGGGCATGTAACCATCCGGTTCAGGGCGTTCCAACGAAGTTTTGCGCATATCGATATCGCGCACGGCGCGAAGCGAAACGAACGCGTGACGGTGACCCGCGGAGCGCGCCTCGCGCATTGCACCGGTGCGCGGCGCAGCGCGTTGATTCGATTGACGTTTCCCGCGCGGCGCCGATGGCCGCCGATGCGCGTGCATGCATCTCCGGCCGTCGCGGCACGCACGCGCTTCGCATTTTTCGCGCTGTCGATAGCAAAAATCATTATATGAATCACGCATGCTCACACTTCTACAATGCGCAAATCGCATCATCGGAACGCGTCATGGAGCTGCATCAACTCGAAGCCTTTTCCGCGGTCATGTCGGCCGGCAGCGTGACCGGCGCCGGCGAACTGCTCGGCCGCTCGCAGCCTGCCGTCACGCGGCAGATCCAGGAGCTCGAAGCCGATCTCGGCTACGCGCTGTTCGACCGGCATGGCCCGCGCGTGACGCCGACGCGGCGCGCGTTCCTGCTCTACGAGGAAGTCGAGCGTTCGCTCGTCGGGCTGCGCGCGATCGAAGCGCGTGCCCGTGCACTCGGCGACGAAACGGCCGAACCGGTGCGCATCGCGGCGACGCCTTCGCTCGCGGCCACGCTCGTGCCGGCCGCGCTTGCCGCGCTGCCCGACGATGCCCATGCGCCGCACTATCAGTTGCGCAGCGAGTCGGCCGAACACGTCGTGCACGAGGTGCTGGCCGGCACCGCCGATATCGGCATCGTCACGCTGCCGATGGCGCATGCAGGGCTCGACGTGCACTGGATCGCGCAGACGCCATGCGTCGCCGTGTTGCCTGCCGACGATCCGCTCGCGACGAAGCCGCGCATCGCGCTGCGCGATCTCGCGCGGCGTCGCATCGTGACGGTCGCGAACCGGCACCGGTTGCGCCAGCGGATCGATGCCGCGTTCGCCGCCGCACGCGTCGAGGCGCGCGTATTCATCGAAACCAATGCATCGTTGAATGCCGTGATGGCCGCGCGCGCGGGCGTCGGGATCGGCATCGTCGATCCCGCGACCGGCGTCGCGCTGCCGGTGGACGGCGTGGTCGCGCGCCCGCTCGACGTCGACATCCCGTTCGCGTTCGGAGTCGCGACACCGGCCGGCAAAGCCCGCACGGCCGCCGTCGAGGCATTGCTCGACGCGTTGCATCGCACGACGCACACGCTGCTCGACGACGTGATCTTTCACGATGCCGCGGCACACGACGCACTGCTGCGCGGCGACCGGCTGCGCACGGATCGCTCGACCCGAGCCGCACGCACGCGCCGGACGCGCCGGGAGGCCGCATGACGACGCCGGCCACACTCGCAGCCCTCGAAGCGCGGCTCGCGCAGGATCTTTGCTGGCTCGATTTGCCCGCCCCGCCGTGGGTGCCGCCGCGCACTGTCGACGGCACGCGCGTGCTCGACGTCGCCATCGTCGGCGGCGGAATGGCGGGGCTCGCCGCGTCGGCCGAACTGCGTCTGCTCGGCATCGACAACCAGTGCGTGATCGACCGCGCGCCGGCCGGCTACGAAGGCCCCTGGATCACGTTCGCGCGCATGGAGACACTGCGTTCGCCGAAGCAACTCACCGGCCCCGCGCTCGGACTCCCCGCGCTGACGTTCCGCGCGTGGTTCGAAGCGCAATACGGCCGCGAGGCTTGGGATGCGCTCTACAAGATTCCGCGCACGCAGTGGATGGATTACCTGCGCTGGTATCGCCACGTGCTCGACCTTCCGGTGCGCAACGACACCAATCTCGTCGCGCTGCGTCCGCGCGACGACGGCCTGCTCGCGCTCGACGTCCTAGCAAACGGCAAAGGCGAAACGCTGCTCGCGCGGCACGTCGTGCTGGCCACCGGCCGCGACGGACTCGGCGGCCCGTACGTGCCGCCCGTCGCGCAACGTGCGCCGCGCACGCGCTGGGCCCACTCGTCGGAGCCGATCGATTTCGCGGCGCTCGCCGGCAAGCGCGTCGGCGTGGTCGGCGCGGGTGCGTCCGCGTTCGACAATGCGGGCACGGCGCTCGAAGCCGGCGCCGCACGCGTCGACCTGTTCTTCCGCCGTGCGGACATTCCGCGCATCAACAAGCTGACGGGCATCGGCAGCCCGGGCCTCGTGCACGGCTACGCCGGTCTCGGCGACGCGGCGAAGTGGCGCTTCATGCACTACGCGCTGACGTCGCAGACACCGCCGCCGCGCGACAGCGTGCTGCGCGTGTCTCGGCATGCGCATGCGTATTTCCATCCGGGCAGCCCGGTCGAAACGCTCGTCGAACACGCGGACGGCCTCGACGTGATCACGCCGCGCGGCCGCTACACGGTCGACTTCCTGGTCTTCGCGACGGGTTTTCATTCGGACTGGACGACACGCGCGGAATTCGCATCGTTCGGGCCGCACGTGCGGCGCTGGAAGGATCGCTATCGTCCTGAACCGGGCACGTCGCTCGACGAGCTCGCCGAGTCGCCCGATCTCGGCCCCGCGTTCGCGTTCCAGGAGCGCGAGCCCGGTGCATGCCCGGCCATCACGCGCATTCATTGCTTCAACCATGCGGCGAGCCTGAGCCACGGCAAGCTGTCCGGCGACATTCCCGCGATCAGCGCCGGCGCCGAACGGCTCGCGCGCGGCATCGCGAGCCGGTTGTTCGATGCCGATCGCGAGCGCCACTACGACGCGCTCGTCGAATTCGCGAACGCCGAGCTGCAAGGCGACGAATGGCACGACGCCGACGCATGAGCGCCGCTGCGATCAACGACTCTCGAAAAAGGAACCCACCACGATGACCGAACCCGTCACGCCGGCCGCCACGCCGGATACGATCGACGCCGTCGCCGGCTTGCGCGACGGCGATGCGGTAACCGCCCTGCGCCGTGCCCGCGACAAGGTGCTGCTGCATACGCGATTGAGCGAAGCCGCACTGTTCGATCCGGCGCTGCCCGATCTTTCGCTAGCCGAACGATTGCATGCGGCGCGGTATGTCGCGTGGCGCTCGAACGCGCATGTGCTCGCCGCAACCTACCGCACGCGACTGCTCGACGCGGGCGGCACGCCGGACGACATCGCGCATGCGGACGCCGATGCGTTCGACGCGCTGCCGCCACGCATCGGCGCACTGCTCGCGCATGCACGCCGGCTGACACTGTCTCCTGTCGATGCGCGGCAGTCCGATCTCGATGCGCTGAAGTCGGCCGGCCTCACGACGCCGGCGATCGTCGCGCTGTCGCAGCTCGTCGCGTTCGTTACCTATCAATTGCGCGTCGCGGCGGCCGCGCGCGCGTTGCAGGCACGCGCCGTCAAGGAGGCCGCATGACGACCACGACCGCCCACGGCTTCACGTCCGACACGCTCGGCTGGCGCGCCTGGCTCGACACCGTGCCGCTCGACGGCGCAACGGCCGACCAGCTCGCGGTGCTCGAAGCGAGCCACCCGCAGGCGAAAACGTCCGACTATTACCTGCTGCTCGTCCATCTGCCCGAGATCCTGCGGCAGCGCTCGGGCGTGTTCAACGCGATCATGTACGGCCCCGGCGGGCTGTCGCGCGCGGAACGCGAACTGGCGAGCACGGCCGTGTCGCGCGTGAACGGCTGCGTGTATTGCGCGTCGGTGCATGCGCAGCGCTTCACGCAGCTCGCGAAGCGCACCGATGCGATCGAACAGGTGTTCGACGATCCGGCCGCCGCGGGCACGACCACGCGCGAACGCGCGATCATCCGCTATGCGATCGCGTTGACCGAACGGCCCGACAAGGTCGACGAGCACGACATTGCCGCGCTCGAAGCCGAAGGGCTCACCCATGAGGAAATTCTCGACCTGTCGCACGCCATCGCGATCTTCGCGTGGGCGAACCGGTTGATGCTGACGCTGGGCGAGCCGGTGTTTCCGGAGCCCGCGGCCAGCACCTGATGCACCGATGCGCGGTGTCACCGATACCCCGCGCTTCTCCAGCGATCCCCGCTGTCCCGCTTGACGACCGCGCGCCTACCGATTATGGTACGGTCATTCAATAATTCTGGAAATGCGATGGCGCGCCCCAGGGAATTCGACGAAGACGCGGTGCTCGACGCCGTGATGGACACCTTCTGGCGCTACGGCTACGAGGCGACGTCCGCGCAGGATCTCGTGCAAGCCACCGGCCTCGGCCGCGGCAGCCTGTATGCGGCGTATACGAACAAGGACGGCCTGTTCGAGCAGGCCATGCTGCGCTACAACCGGCGCTCGCACGAGAACGTCGACCTGCTTCGCGGGCCGGGCCCCGTGCTGGACTGCTTGCGTACGCTGCTGGTCGGTGTCGTCGACGACGATCTGAACGCAGCTCAAAAACGCGGCTGCCTCGCGACGAATACGGCCATCGAACGCGCGAGCCGCGACGCGCATGTGGCGGAACTCGTGCGCGAGAACTTCCGGATCATGCGCACGGGCATCCAGGAAGCCATCGAGCGCGGACAGGCAACCGGCGAAATCGACGCTGCCGGCCACGCCGAGGATCTCGCGTGGTTCGTGTTCAACGCGATGCAGGGGCTGCGTGTGCTCGCGAAAACCTCGACCGACAAGGACCGGAAGCGGCTCGTCGCCATCGTGGACCGGACACTGCGCGTGCTTGGCTGAGCAAAAAATTTTGCCCAGTTATGGAATGACCGTTCCACAAAAAGGAAATCCGATGGATACCTCGCTTTCTTCCGTTTCACATCCCGCGGCACGGCTGCCGTTCGCGGTCGTCGTGCTCGGTCTCACCGTGTTCTGCATCGGCACCACCGAAGTAATGGTGTCGGGGCTGCTGCCGCTGCTCGCGCATGAATTCGGCACGTCGATTCCGACAGCCGGCCTGCTGATCTCCGGTTACGCAGCCGGCGTAGTCGTCGGCGGCCCGGCGATGACGCTCGCGCTTCTGCGTGTGCGCCGCAAGACAGCGCTGCTCCTGCTGCTCGGTGTGTTCGTGGCCGGCCAGGCGCTCGGCGCGGTCGCGACGAGCTATGCATTGCTGATGATCTCGCGCGTCGTCGCAGCGTTTGCGCAGGGCTCGTTCTTCGGGATCGGCTCGCTGCTCGCGATCGATCTCGCCGGCCCCCGCGCGAAAGGCCGTGCGCTCGCAGTGATGTTCGGCGGCCTGACGATCGCCAACATCGCGGGCGCGCCGTTCGGCACGCTGATCGGCGAGCAGTACGGCTGGCGCGCGAGCTTCTGGGCCGTCACGGTGCTGGCCGTGCTGAGCCTCGTGGCGACCGCGTGGGTCGTGCCCGCCCAGGCGCGCCCGCCCTATCACGGCGTCGCGCGCGAATTCGCGTCGTTCCGGCGGCCAAGGCTGTGGCTCGCGCTCGGCATCTCGGCGCTGAGCCAGGCCGGGCTGTTCGCCGCGTACAGCTACTTCTCACCGATCCGCACCGAGGTCGGCGGCTTCTCCCGCGCGAGCGTGCCGGCCTTGCAGGCGCTGTTCGGCATCGGCTGTTTCGTGGGCACCCTCGTCGGCGGCCGCCATACCGATCGCCATCCGCGCGGCATCCTCTGCGCGGGCCTCGCGGCCCTGACCGTCACGATGGCCGCGTTCGGCATCCTGGCGCACTGCCCGATCGGCGCGATCGCCGCGCTGGCCGCGTTCGGCGTGGCGGCATTCTCGATCAATCCCGCGCTGCAGGCCCGCGCGATCGCGGAAGCGCCGCATGCGCCGACGCTCGCGACGACGGCGAACACGTCCGCCTTCAATGTCGGCAACACCGTCGGCCCGTGGCTCGGCGGCGTGGCGATCAATGCCGGGCTCGGCTTTGTGTCGTCGGTCTGGGTCGGCGTCGCGCTCGCCGCGCTGGCCCTGATCCTCGCACTCGCGTCCACACGCCCGGACGCTTCTTCCGCTTCCGATTCACCCACAGGCCCGACAGGAGCAACCTCATGAGCACTTCCACAACGCAGCAAAACCGCACGCAGGTCGCCGTTCTCGGCATCGGCGTGATGGGCACGCCCATCGCCCGCAACCTCGCCCGCAAGGGCTTCGTCGTCCGCGCGTGGAACCGCACGCGCGCGAAGGCCGACGCGCTCGCAATCGACGGCGTCGCGGCCTTCGACACGCCGGCCGGGGCCGTCGACGGCGCACACGTCGTCGTCACCGTGCTGAACGACGCCGACAGCGTGTTGCAGGCCATGCAGGCCGCCGCGCCGGCACTCGTGCGCGGCACGCCGTGGGTGCAGATCAGCACGGTCGGCGTGCGCGGCATCGCGTCGCTCGCCACGTTTGCGCAGGCACAAGGGCTCGTGTTCTACGATGCGCCCGTGCAGGGATCGCGACAGCCGGCCGAGCAGGCTCAGCTCGTGGTGCTCGCGTCCGGCCCGGCGTCGGCGCGCGCGCAGGTGCAGCCGGTGTTCGACGCGATCGGCCGGCGCACGGTCTGGGTCGCCGACGACGGTTCGACGGGCGCAAGCAGTCGGCTGAAGCTCGCACTCAATCACTACGCGTTCGCGCTGACGCACGCGGTGGCGGAGAGCCTGAAGCTGGCCGGTTCGCTCGGCGCGGACCCGCGCCACGTGATCGACGTCGTGTCGGGCGGCCCGATGGACAACGCGTACTTCCAGGCGAAGGGCGCGCTGATCCTGAACCACGACTTCCGCCCCGCGTTCACGATCGTCAACGCGGTAAAGGACGCGACGCTGATCGCGCAGGCCGCCCAGGACGCGGGCATGCAGGCCGACATCGCGAATGCGAGCCTCGCGCGCTTTCAGCGAGCGGCCAACGCGGGGCACGGTGACAAGGACATGGCCGCGTCGTTTCTTGCATGAAACGGCGGCGGTGGCGGCGCTGCGTTGTCCGAGCCTGAGTCGAAGCGCTGCCGCAACCGGCTCGCGGCCCCACGGCTAAACGCGGCGTCCGACGCTGCCCGTTACGATCGGCCCGGCCATGTGCCCGCGGGCACCGCTGGCCGGCATCGCCGGAAACGCCGGGTCGCCGCCTCACGCCTTGTGCGTCGACAGCAAAATACTCGTCTCGGTATTCGCGATCCCGTCGATCAGCCGGATCGCGCCGAGCACGCGATCGAAATGCTCGAGCGAATCGGCATGCAACTCGGCGACCAGATCCCAGCGTCCGTTGGTACTGTGGATCGACGCGACGTTCGGATGCCCGCGCAGCACCTTCACCACTTCCGCGCCGCGATTGCCCTGCACCGCGATCGACATCAGCGCGCGGATCCGGTGCCGCTCCGCTGCCGGCTTGAGCCGCACCGTATAGCCGACGATCACGCCGTTCTTCTCCAGCCGCGTCAGCCGGTTCTGCACGGTCGCGCGCGCGACGCGCAGCGCCTTCGCGAGCGCGACGACCGGCAGCCGCGCGTTGTCGCGCAGCAGCGCGATAAGCTGCCGGTCGACGTCGTCGAGCGTAATCATGAACGACCCTTCCTGTTGAGCGTGAACCGGCCGCAAGCTTGCCGGACATTGCGCATTCCGACCAGCAGCGCTTGAACAAACTGCCGGATGTGGCAAGCAATTTGCCAAGTCTATCGATAAATCTGCCACTTTTGCCGTCTTTTTGTTGGCTCGACTCCCGGAAATAATGACTCCATCGACCGGCCAAACCCGCCGCGACGCCGCTTTTCATGGAGCCGGGGCCCGGGCCGCAGCGCCCGCCCCGGCCGACCGGAACGCCGGACATCCGGTCCGGCAAAAAAA